>NZ_JASPII010000059.1:0-216 GCF_030229635.1 Corynebacterium marquesiae | reverse complement strand
TACTGGTACTAATTGACCACAACAAACACCAACACACTGGTGTAACAACAAAAAAGAGAGTAAAGAAACATAGTCACTGTCGTGACCGCGTCCACTATGCAGTATCTGACACAACACCCACCCCAGGTGGGCACCCAAAAAGTAAGGGTATGTGCTTCGCATGTTTGTCGGTGGTCAATAGCTGCAGGGAAACGCCCGGTCCCATTCCGAACCCGG
>NZ_JASPII010000058.1:0-221 GCF_030229635.1 Corynebacterium marquesiae | reverse complement strand
GCATTAGCTCAATTGGTAGAGCATCTGCTTTGCAAGCAGAAGGTCAGGAGTTCGATTCTCCTATGCTCCACAGCATGTAGTCCGGCTTCCTCTTCGGAGAGGCCGGACTTTTTCTACGTGGTGGGGTTCAGGGGTCGAATTGGCGGGTTAAGGGTCAAAATGTGTGTCTGGCTCGGCGTGTCGCGGGGGTTAGATTTGGCCTTTTTGAATGCCGATTGAGT
>NZ_JASPII010000057.1:0-227 GCF_030229635.1 Corynebacterium marquesiae | reverse complement strand
ACAAGGCCATTTGCCCACAACATCGCCGAGCTAAACCAACAACTCGATGACATCATCGACTACTACAACAACCACCGCCCCCACCGAGTGCTCAACAGACAAACGCCAGTTCAGGCCTACAACCGACTGCCCAAAGCCCAGCCACTCGATATCCCCATCGGCACCGACAACCGCCTACGCCGAGACAAAGTCGACAACGACGGAAAAGTAACCCTCCGCTGGGCCGG
>NZ_JASPII010000056.1:0-230 GCF_030229635.1 Corynebacterium marquesiae | reverse complement strand
CCACTAGCCACACACCACACACACTGGAACCACACCTGGGCCCAATACCTCACACACCAACAACAAAGAACAAAAAGGAAGGCCGCTAAAGGGTATGAGGTTACCCTCGAGTAGTGGACACCCTATTTGTGCGGATCTTGTGTCCGTAGGAGAGGATGGGCCTGGCCCCCGGAAAGTAGACACGTCGGGGGTTAGCTATGCTGCTTGGGTCAGTGTAGCTGATGTGAGTG
>NZ_JASPII010000055.1:0-257 GCF_030229635.1 Corynebacterium marquesiae | reverse complement strand
CCACCAAACACTCCAAAAAGCCCTGCACACAAGGCCATTTGCCCACAACATCGCCGAGCTAAACCAACAACTCGATGACATCATCGACTACTACAACAACCACCGACCCCACCGAGCACTCAACAGACAAACGCCAGTTCAGGCCTACAACCGACTGCCCAAAGCCCAGCCACTCGATATATCGGACCTAGCCCCTGTTAGGTAGACACCTGATATCCAGCCCGGTTGGGTTGGGAAGAAAGGTAATCTACCACCAT
>NZ_JASPII010000054.1:0-259 GCF_030229635.1 Corynebacterium marquesiae | reverse complement strand
AAACCGCCTGCGGGCACTGCGCGTGCCACGAGGTCGACGTTGGGCGTGACCGCGACGCAGTGCAGCAGCGACTTCCTTTTTCAACTCGCCTTTAGCCTGGAAATACAAAGACTGATAAATAGTTTCAGGACACACGTACATAGTCTCATCACCGGGATAGCGACTGCGCAACCTCCCAGAAATCTGCTCCGGCGAGTACCTATCTTTCACCATCGCCCAGACCACGGTGCGCAAACGTGGATTGGCATCAATCTTGCGC
>NZ_JASPII010000053.1:0-296 GCF_030229635.1 Corynebacterium marquesiae | reverse complement strand
CAGTTCTCACACAACACCCCAACCACACCCGGCCAACACACACCGTGTAGCCAAGACTAATGGTCAGGCACAAAAAAAGGGGAATAATGCCCCAGACACCCAACAATGCACCAACATACAAACAATTTACTTTTACTACTGTGCACAGACACCGTGTGTCACAAAGCGCCATTCAAACACTTGGCCTTGCCTTAAAAGGTGTGTGTTCCACCCGGACAATTTTCATAATAAAAGTTGGCAGCATGACACTCGCACACTCAACCAACCAAGGTGCAACTGCACCCGAATAATAAAAG
>NZ_JASPII010000052.1:0-300 GCF_030229635.1 Corynebacterium marquesiae | reverse complement strand
AGGCATTTAGGGACCACTGCGCCCAGCTTGGTGTGCGCCAATCCATGGGAGCAGTGGGAACGAGTGCCGATAATGCCTTGGCAGAGTCATTTAACGCCACCTTAAAGCGTGAAGTCCTGCGAGATCGGAAAGTCTTTCGCAATCCCATTACCTGCCGCCAAGAAGTCTTTCGATGGTGCATGCGCTACAACACGCGCAGACGGCACTCCTGGTGCAACCTTCAAGCCCCCGATACCTTCGAAGCACTCACATCAGCTACACTGACCCAAGCAGCATAGCTAACCCCCGACGTGTCTACTT
>NZ_JASPII010000051.1:0-344 GCF_030229635.1 Corynebacterium marquesiae | reverse complement strand
GATGGTACTGCAACCGGGAGGTTGTGGGAGAGTAAGTCACCGCCGACACCAAACAACAAAACACAACAAAATACAGAAACAACAAAGAAGGAGACGGACAACCACCGTCTCCTTCTCTTTTTTGCGTTTTGCCGCAACAGGCGCCACACGACGGAACTTTGCCACACACGTCCAGTGGCTTTAGACCCCATGGAACTGCACACACCTGCCGGGAAAGTGGCAGGCAACGAACCCTAAACCCTTCCTTTTACCCCCGCTGGCGGGTGGGGTGCGACTCTGGGAATCCCTGCGGATTTAGGGCACCCTATTCGAACACAAACACCCCCACTAAGGCCACATGTCCT
>NZ_JASPII010000050.1:0-371 GCF_030229635.1 Corynebacterium marquesiae | reverse complement strand
AATCTACCACCATGCCTAGGTACTCCGAACAGTTCAAACGTGATGCTGTGGCCCTCTACGAAAACAATGAGGACCTTTCACTCCACGCGGCTTCAGCAGAGCTTGGAGTCAATCGTTCCTCACTTTATTCCTGGCTTAAGCAGTACGGCACCGGCAAACGTGCCCACTCGAAAAACATGCGTGATAAAGCTCAGGCGACGACTGATTCTGAGCGAATCCGCCAGCTAGAAAGAGAAGTCTCGAAGCTGCGCGAAGAACGCGACATCCTGCGCAAGGCCGCGAAATATTTTGCCGAAGAGACACGCTGGTAATCCGCTTCCAGTTTGTCTATGACCACCGAACCGAGTACTCGGTTAAGCGGATGTGCCACG
>NZ_JASPII010000004.1:0-172453 GCF_030229635.1 Corynebacterium marquesiae | reverse complement strand
GTACCTGCCGTGTAAGGGTGGCAAAAACATGTACCTGGCCACGGTCATCGACGTCTACTCTCGCAAACTTGTCGGTCATGCACTCGCCGATCACATGCGGGTATCGCTGGTTATCGAAGCTTTGTCTCATGCCAGAAAGGTCCGCGGAAGCCTTAAAGGGGTAATTTTCCATTCTGATCATGGCAGTGTGTACACCTCACAGGCATTTAGGGACCACTGCGCCCAGCTTGGTGTGCGCCAATCCATGGGAGCAGTGGGAACGAGTGCCGATAATGCCCTAGCAGAATCCTTTAACGCCACCTTAAAGCGTGAAGTACTGCGTGATAGGAAACTCTTTGAAAGTCCAATCAGCTGCCGCCAGGAAGTCTTTCGATGGTGCATGCGCTACAACACGCGCAGACGGCACTCCTGGTGCGACCTTCTAGCCCCCGATACCTTCGAAGCACTCACATCAGCTACACTGACCCAAGCAGCATAGCTAACCCCCGACGTGTCTACTTTCCGGGGGCCAGGCCCATCCCCATCGGCACCGACAACCGCCTACGCCGAGACAAAGTCGACAACGACGGAAAAGTAACCCTCCGCTGGGCCGGCATGATGCGCAAACTCTACGTCGGAAGAAAACACCGCACCAAAGAAATCATGCTCATCTGCATCAACAACGACATCACCGCCGTTAACCCCCACACAGGCGAAATCTGGGGCCGATACCACCTAGACAAAACCAAAAAATACCACCGCAACCAACTCGGCGAAATCTAGAAAACGAACCCCCAAAACGAAGAAAGTCTCGAAACATCGAAATAGGAACGATGTCTCGAGACTTCACATTGTGCGGCCTGAGGGGATCGAACCCCCGACCTATTGGGTGTAAACCAATTGCTCTTCCAGCTGAGCTAAAGCCGCATGCGCTCTTGCGCTGTAAGAAACAGTAGCGCAGGTTGCTAAAGCAACACAAATCGGCAGGTAGTGCCCTACTTCTTGGTGTAGCCGCGCTGCACCAAGCAAGAGCCCTGCCACTCGCCTAGGCGCTCCGCCTTGGTCTGCACTAGGCCTGCCAGCTGAGCGGACTCAGAGATGAGCCCAGGCTCTACGGTTCCCGGCTTGCCGGCACCCGGGGTAAGCAGCCAGACTGCGCCGTTATCGGCCAGCGGGCGGCTCGCGTCCACCAGTCCATCCACAAGGTCGCCATCTTCTTCGCGCCACCAAAGAAGAACTACATCGCACAGCTCGTCATTCTCTTCTTCCAAGAAGTCATCGCCGAGCACGGCCTCGATCGATTCAGAGATCGCGGTATCGCAATCCTCGTCCCAACCAAGCTCCAGGGCGATTTGCCCTTCCTTGATTCCGAGCTTGACTGCAGCGTCAGCCACTATGCATTTCCTTCCTAATTTAGTGAATGTCTGGTCCGCGTATTGCCCACATCCTGCGGGTAAATCGCGGCTTAATAGAAGTATTTTAACGCCCACGGGCCCCCTTTACCCGCCTAAGGGTCACAATTCCCCCATTTTGCAGGCCCTTCCGCCAGCGCAGCTGGCTCCACAGAGTTAGCAAACTACCCTCTTTTACCCCACCGAAATTTACAAAGATACTGGTTATGGCGATGTAACGTACCGCACGTCCCTTTAAGTCGGACTTCACAACGACTGTGGATCTGTGAGCGCGTATCCTAGTAAGCAAACTGTGCAGACCCTTAAATAGGAGGTTTAAATGGCCGAGAAGGACGCCCACCAGGGCGACTCCAACTTCCCCCTCATCCGCGACGGCGTTGCATCGTATCTTCACGATAATGATCCAGAAGAGACCCGCGAGTGGATGGACTCCCTCGATGGTCTGCTGGACCACTCCGATCCGGAGCGCGCACGCTACTTGATGCTGCGCCTGCTCGAGCGCGCTACCGCGAAGCGCGTTGAGGTGCCATCGCTGACGTCTACGGACTTCGTCAACACCATCCCCACCACCATGGAGCCGGAGTTCCCAGGTGATGAGGAACTGGAAAAGCGCTACCGCCGCTGGATTCGCTGGAACGCAGCCATCATGGTGCACCGCGCACAGCGTCCGGGCATTGGCGTGGGCGGACACATCTCCACCTACGCAGGCGCTGCCCCGCTGTATGAGGTCGGCCTGAACCACTTCTTCAAGGGCAAGGATGATCCTTCCGGCGGCGACCAGGTCTTCTTCCAGGGCCACGCTTCCCCAGGCATGTACGCGCGCGCATACATGGAAGGCCGCCTGACTGAAAAGGATCTGGACAGCTTCCGCCAGGAGGTCTCCCGCGGTGAGGGCGAAGGCCTGCCGTCCTACCCGCACCCGCGCCTGATGCCATGGTTCTGGGAATTCCCCACCGTGTCCATGGGCTTGGGCCCGATTAACGCTATCTACCAGGCACGCTTTAATAAGTATCTGGAGACCCGCGGTATCAAGGACACCTCCAAGCAGCACGTATGGGCTTTCTTGGGCGATGGCGAAATGGACGAGCCAGAATCCCGCGGCCTGCTGCAGATTGCATCCCTCTACGAGCTGGATAACCTCACCTTCGTGGTCAACTGCAACCTGCAGCGCCTTGACGGCCCGGTTCGCGGCAATACCCAGATCATCCAGGAGCTGGAGTCCTTCTTCCGCGGCGCCGGCTGGGAGGTCATCAAGGTTATTTGGGGCCGCGGCTGGGATAAGCTGCTGGAAAAGGACACCGAGGGCGCTCTGGTCAACGTCATGAATACCACCTCCGATGGTGACTACCAGACCTTCAAGGCGAACGATGGAGCCTATGTGCGCGAGCACTTCTTCGGCCGCGATGAGCGCACTGCCAAGCTGGTAGAGGACATGTCCGATGATGAGATTTGGGCACTGCGCCGCGGCGGCCACGATTACCGCAAGGTCTACGCCGCCTACGCCCGCGCGCTGGAGAACAAGGGCACCGGCAAGCCAACCGTCATCTTGGCACACACCATTAAGGGCTACGGTCTGGGCCACAACTTCGAGGGCCGCAACGCTACCCACCAGATGAAGAAGCTGACCCTGGATGATCTGAAGCGCTTCCGCGATAAGCAGGAGATTCCATTCTCCGATGCGGAGCTGGAAAAGGATCCGTACCTGCCGCCGTACTACCACCCGGGCAAGGACTCCCCGGAAATCAAGTACATGCTGGAGCGTCGTAAAGAGCTCGGTGGCTTCCTGCCGGAGCGCCGTGAGGGCTTCACCCCGCTTGAGGCGCCGGCACTGGATAAACTGCGCTCCGTGCGCAAGGGTTCTGGCAAGCAGGAAGTAGCTACCACCATGGCCTTGGTGCGCACCTTTAAGGAGATCATGCGCAACAAGGAGCTGGGCAAGCGCGTTGTGCCAATCATTCCGGACGAGGCCCGCACCTTTGGTATGGACTCCTGGTTCCCCACCATGAAGATCTGGAACCCACGCGGACAGAACTATGTGCCGGTTGACCACGACTTGATGCTTTCTTACCGCGAGGCTACCGACGGCCAGATCATGCACGAGGGCATTTCTGAGGCCGGTGCCGCCGCCTCCTTCACCGCGGCAGCTACGTCCTACGCCACCCAGGGCGAAGCCATGATTCCGCTGTACATCTTCTACTCGATGTTCGGCTTCCAGCGCACCGGCGATGCCTTCTGGGCAGCTGGTGACCAGATGGGCCGCGGCTTCATTATCGGCGCTACTGCCGGCCGCACCACCTTGACCGGCGAGGGCCTGCAGCACATGGACGGCCACTCCCCTGTCCTGGCCGCTACCAACCCGGCTGTAGTTTCCTATGACCCGGCCTTCGGCTACGAGGTTGCCCACTTGGTCACCCGCGGCATTGAGCGCATGTACGGCGAGGACAACGAGGCCATCATGTACTACCTCACCGTCTACAACGAGCCGGTGCACCAGCCGGCCGAGCCGGAGGATCTGGACGTGGAGGGCCTGCACAAGGGCATCTACCACTTCAACACCGCTGAGGGCGGCTCTATTGCTGCCAATATCTTGGCTTCCGGCGTGGGCGTGCACGAGGCGCTGCGCGCGCAGCAGCTGCTTGCCGACGACTTCGATGTCAAGGCCTCCATCTTCTCCGTCACCTCCTGGAACGAGCTGGCCCGCGACGGTGCCCGCCGCAATAAGGAGGCCCTGCGCAAGGGTGAGGAGCCGACCGAGGCATTTGCTACCTCCCAGCTCAAGGGCTACGAGGGTCCGTTCGTTGGCGTCTCTGACTTCACCACCGAGCTGCAGGAGCAGATCCGCCCATACGTCCCAGGTACCTACATCACCTTGGGGGCGGATGGCTTCGGCTTCTCTGATACTCGCGAAGGCGCACGCCGCTACTTCAACATCGATGCCGAGTCGATCGTCGTCGCCGTACTCGACGGCCTAGCTCGCGAGGGCAAGATTGAGCGCTCCGTTGTGGAGAAGGCAGCCAAGGATCTCAAGCTGGATGATCCGACCGCTACCACCCACATCGAGGACTAACCCTGTATTGGTGCGGGCTAGACCCGCACCACTGCGTTGCAAGTAAGGCGCCGCCGGCTTCCCGCCGCGGCGCCTTTTGCGTGCCCTAAGAAAGGCTCTGGGGCTGGCCAGCTTAAATCGCGTCGAGGACGCGGCCGAGGGCCGTGGAGATAGCCTCAGGATCTTCGAGAATCACCATGTGTCCTGAGCCTTCCACTGTCTGCAGGCTCGCGGCGGGCCAATTCTCACACAGGACTTCGGATTGCGACCGCGGGGTGACAATATCGGCGGTGCCCACCACTACCTCGCCGTGGAGCTTCGCTAGCCTTTCGGCGGCGCCGTATTCGGAATGTTCCAGAAGATCGTCGAAGAAACCGGAATAGGAGGCCAAGGGGGTATCGAGAAGCATGGCAACGTGGAACTGCAACTTCTCCATCTGGGGAAAGCCGGCCAAGGTCACGGCAAAAAGCGGGGCGATAAAGCGAGCAACTTCAAAGCGGGCGCTATCGACGCGGCCGGGCAAGCGCAGGCACAGGCGGTAGAGCGCGTGCAGGGACTTGGACTGCAAAATCTGGGCCACGCCCTTGGCCGCAAAGCGGCGCATAGAGGTAGAAATCAGCAACGCGCCCTTGATACGCCCATAAACCTCGGTCGGCGCACGGCGGATAAGATTCAAGGCAACCATGCCTCCCAGGGAATGGCCCACGATGACCAAGTCGCCGCGGGGAGCGCGCTCGCGGATGACGGCTAGGACGTCGTCGGCAGCCGCGTCAACGGTGCACTCTTCCGGGTCGACCGTGGAGGACTGCCCATGCCCACGCAGGTCCACCAAGAGTGCGCGCACATTGCGGCCACGCAGGTAATTGGCCTGGTCATAATAGGCTTCTGAGGACAGGCAATAGCCGTGGATGAAGACCACCGTCACCGGGGCGTCCTCCTGGCCAACTTCATACCAGGCAATGTCTAGGCCATCGTGGTCCACGGTGCCGGACGCGCTGATGTGGGTAAGCCCCGGCTCGGTAGAGGGATCATGCAATCCGCCATAGAGCTTTTCTAGCTCGGCGCGGTGCGAGGGGCGCAGGCGCTTGAGCCAACTACGCGCCACAACGGAAGAACGTTTTCTCAATGCCATAACGCAATCAATACTAGACTGGTGGGCATGGCAAACGACCTCAGTGCCCAATTGCAGGCAAAATTCAATGCGAGTGCGCCGGACAAGGAGCCGGAGCGAGATACTCTCGACCAGCTCATCGCACTCATCCACAAGGTCACCGGGACCGAGGAAGATCTGAGCCGGGATACGCGGCTGAAGGATATTGGCGTCGAATCGCTAGATCTAGTGGAGCTGACCGTGCGCGCGGAAGAAGCCTTCCAGGTGCGCTTTTCTGAGGAAACGATGCTCAACTGCGAAACCATCGGCGATATCGCCGAATATGTGGAGGATAACCAATGATTTCTTATCTATCCGATATGGACGGCGTGCTCATCAAAGAAGGTGAGATGATCCCTGGCGCCGATAAATTTATCCAGGCACTTAAAGACAATGACATCGAGTACATGGTGCTGACCAATAACTCCATGTCTACCCCGCGGGACCTATCTGCACGCCTGCGCAATACTGGTCTAGACATTCCCGCTGAGCGCATCTGGACCTCCGCTACCGCTACCGCGAACTTTCTTTCCAGCCAGGTAAGCTCCAGCAAGGCCTACGTTGTGGGCGAATCCGGCCTGACCACCGCCATGCACGAGGCAGGTTGGATCCTCACCAACGATGACCCAGATTTCGTGGTGCTTGGTGAAACCCGCACTTATTCCTTTGAAGCCATCACCAACGCCATCAATCTCATTCGCAATGGCGCACGTTTTATCGCCACCAACCCGGATGTCACCGGCCCGGCTCCTGAGGGTGTACTGCCGGCCACCGGCGCCGTGGCCGCGCTGATTACCGCCGCCACCAACCGCGAGCCTTATTACGTGGGCAAGCCCAATCCAGTCATGATGCGCTCGGCGCTCAATCATATTGGTGCTCATTCGGAGCACACGGTCATGATTGGTGACCGCATGGATACCGACGTGAAGGCGGGCCTTGAGGCCGGTATGCGCACGGTATTGGTGCGCTCCGGTATCTCCGATGACCGAGAAATTTCCCGCTACCCGTACCGCCCTTCTGCCGTGCTGAAATCCGTGGCCGAACTGCCCGATAAGATCCTCGATCCGTTCGCAGAGGATAACTAAGCCGCGCTGCATGCTCACCGCAGCTCAAAGGGGCTGACCCAGCTTAGGCTGGCCAGCCCCTTTGAGCGCTTATTGTGGCAGGCGCACGGCAGCAGTAAAACCGTGGCGCTGCGCGAGATAGCGCACGACGCAGTCAAGCGCGTCCAGCTCCTCGCGGGTGCCAGTAAGCACCTGGTGGCAGCCGATACCGCTGCCTGCGTTGGCGCAGGCGCTGCCGCCTTGGGCAAGCGCCGCGACGGAAAGCCCATCCCGGAACCAACGAGTGCACCACTGAGCGGTCAGTGGGTCATCGCCCGGAATGATAAATTCCGACTCGGTACGGATGCACCGATCCATGGCGTGTTCAATCTCCGAGCGCAGCGTGCGCGGCATCCCGGAAATCTTGAGCACACCGGTGACCACGGTGGCGCCACCGTTGACGGAGGGCCACGTGGAGGTGGAGGCCGGCTGTTCAACCGGCGCAGGGTTAACGCACGTATTCATAGCCGATTCTCCCTCGACATAGATCACCACCGCACGAGGCCTGCCGGCCCGGCGCGATGCAAGACGAGCTTCGTCTTCCCCAACGAACTGTCTGATGCGTCTGCTCCTAATTTTCCTGCGTCACACCCCTCCCTACAACCCTCAACTTTCACTTCAACCCCCATTCGCTAAACCTCAACCCTAGGTACAGACTGGGGCTAAAGTTGCAGGTGAAACCAGTGTTACAAATGTGAAATTTGGAGTTTGTTGAGAAAATTCCCGCTCTCCTTGACGGCAGATGACAGAAGCCCTGCTCACGCACCGGAAAGCCCAACTAGGCCCTCACGCAACAGCCGCCCATGCGCTCATGCCAGTTTCCCACGCAAGATGGCCCCCTTTCGCACGAAATTCCCCGGCTTCTCACCGCCCCACGGGGGGAGCCTTCCACCGCGCCACTTCTCCCAGTAGAAGGCGCTCGCTCCGTCACAGCTGGCAGATTACAAAGAATTCCAGATGGCGGTGTTTGTATCGTGCCAGAGCGGCTTGCACCACTCACCAAAGTCGCGGTTTGTGAGCGCAACCATGGCATAGTCGCCGGCGACCCAGAGGTAGGTGCCGGACATGCCGAAGTGACCGACGGCGTCGGCAGGCAAGGAGCCCATCCAGTGTTCCTTATCGCCGCGGATTTCAAAGCCCAGGCCCCAGGTGCAGTCTTTGAAGCTGCCGTAGCCCGGAACAATGCCGCGCAATCCATTGAAGTGAACGCGGCGCATGTCGGCCACGGTGGAGGGGTGCAGGAGTTGTGGGTCCTGAACTTCCGCGGCAAAGGCCGCGAGGTCCTCCACTGTGGAAACCAGGCCATGGCCGGCCGAGCCTTCGAGCCGGGTGGACTTCATGCCCAGCGGGGTCAATATGCCTTCGCGCAGGTACTCGGCAAAGTCCATGCCCGTAGCTTCGGCCACGGTATCCGCGGCCCACTCATAACCGGCCGAGGAATAGATGCGGCGCTCGCCCACTGGCTTCTGCGGCTCCCGGGAGTCAAAGGAAATGCCAGAGGCGTGGGCAAGCAGGTGCTCGAGAGTGGAGCCCTCCGGACCGGCCGGCTGCTCCAATTCCACCGCGCCTTCTTCCACGGCCAGCATCACACCGTAGGCCGCAACCAGCTTGGTCACCGATGCCACCGGTAACTCACGGGCGGTATCCCCCACCGTTTCTTGCACCTCGCCGCGGTGCAGCAAGGCTCCGGCCACGGTATCCGCGGGCCACTGGCTAATTTGGCTAAATTCACTCATATCCTCCAGCCTACTGAGCCGCATTCGGAAGGACTGGACCGCTTTGGGCGCGCCTTTTCGAACCGGTCACTCCTTTGGCCTACTGGGCCTGCGTACGCCTTGGGTTCACGAATCCCACATACCTTAGGTCTACTGGGTCCCGCACACCTTAGGTCCAAGGTGATCGGGCCGATCTGAGCGAATGTACCCCTCAATTCAGCCCTAAAGACCTCAATTCAGCCCGATCAGACTGGCCCTAAGCCACAGAAGCCGGCGAAAGCCCCCTCGAAACCACCCAACCGCCAAACTCGTCAGGCCCACAGGCGGCCGCCCAAGTAAACCACCGGTTAAAACAACAAGAACATTTTATGGAATCGGGCAGGAAACGGTTGCACACCCATTAGACATGAGAAAACTTTCAACCATGTCTAATGATTCTAAGAACACGGGCAGCGCAGTTAATCGCCGCCGCTTCCTGCAGACCACCGGCACCGCCGGCGCCGCTATCGCTTTGTCCACTGCCGCCGCGAATACCGCCAACGCCCAAAGCAGCCTGTCCCCGCGCGTGAAGCAGCACATGGTGGAGCCCAAGCTGGGCGAGCGACCCTTCCTCCACGGAGTTGCCTCGGGTGACCCGATCCCGGATTCGGTCATCCTGTGGACCCGCGTGACCCCGGAGGACGATGCCATGCCGGGATCCGGCCTGGGCGAGGCCACCCGGGTGGAGTGGGAAATTGCCAAGGATGAGGGCTTTGGGGACGTCGTCAAGCGGGGCGAAGTGACCACCGATGTCAGCCAGGACCACACCGTGCACGTGGACCCGCACGGCTTGGAGCCGGAGACCGTGTACTTCTTCCGCTTTAAGGCGCAGGATAAGTACTCGCCCATTGGTCGCACCAAGACCGCCCCGGCGCTGAGCGCCTCCCCGGAGGAGCTGACCTTTGGCGTGGCTAGCTGCGCCAATTGGGAGTCCGGATTCTTCAATGCCTATGGCGATATTGCCCAGCGCGGCCGCGCGGACCAGCTGGATTACATGATTTTCTTGGGCGACTATATCTACGAGTATCCGCAGCGTGAGTACGCCGGCTATGGCCCGGTGCGCCTGCACCACCCGGCGCACGAGATTATCTCGCTGGAGGATTACCGCATCCGCTTCGGCCGTTACCGCACCGATGAGAACCTGCAGGCCGCACACGGTGCGCTGCCGTGGGTGGTGGTGTGGGATGACCACGAGGTGGCCAACGATAACTGGCGCGAGGGCGCTGAAAACCATACCGAGGGCAAGGAGGGCACCTTCCTCGACCGCCGCAAGGCAGCAATGCAGGCCTACTTTGAGTGGATGCCGGTGCGCGCGACCAACCCGTCGGAGCAGGGCCACCTCTACCGCAGCCTGACCTTCGGTGACCTGGTGGAGCTGACCATGATGGACCTGCGTACCTACCGCGATGAGCAGGTGCGCTTTGGCCCGCGCAAGATGGCCGCCGAAGGCCGCACGAT
This sequence comes from Corynebacterium marquesiae, assembly GCF_030229635.1. Taxonomy (NCBI): domain Bacteria; kingdom Bacillati; phylum Actinomycetota; class Actinomycetes; order Mycobacteriales; family Corynebacteriaceae; genus Corynebacterium; species Corynebacterium marquesiae. The sequence continues at coordinate 162,551 of NZ_JASPII010000004.1, read as the reverse complement.
GCTCGGCTCCGAGCAGTACAACTGGCTGCTCAATAAGATTGAGACCTCTTCTGCCAAGTGGAATATGCTGGGCAATTCCGTCATGTTCTCCCCCATGAACCTGGCTAACCTGCAAAAGGATGACAGGACCGCGCCGGTTTCTTCCTCGCTGTCTTCTAATATCACCGGCATTCCGGTCAACGGCGACCAGTGGGATGGCTACTCAGCGGAGCGCCGCTTGCTTATCGACGCCCTCTCTAAGCACGACTCCCACACCCTCTTTGTCACCGGCGATATCCACTCCGAGTGGGCGCATAATATCAGCAAGGATGGCCGCATCTTTGGCGCCGAGATGGTCTGCGCCTCCGTGTCTGCGCCAAATGTGAACGAGCAGCTGAAACTTCCGGAAGGCAATGAGCTTTCCAAGCTGGCCCAGCGCTACTTGATGGGCGCCAACCCGCACACCCGCCACGTGGATCTGGACCACCACGGCTACAGCTATGTCACCGTGCGCCCGGATTCGGCGGAAATGCACTGGTTGCGCGTGGATAACCTGCTCACCGTCAAGTCCCCAGTACGCGAGGCCCTGACCATGACCTGGCGCCCGGGCGAGGGCTACACCACGTAGTTGTAAGTTCTGTCACATGACAGGAACTCGGTGTTAACGAACGAGTAGTACACCTTCGATAGTAATAGTGAAATACCCTCTCTCTGGGGAATTTCACTACCTATCACTCGCCCGCCTTTCGGGCCCCCTTTGGTGCCGCGGATTCTTCCCTAGTCCGCGGCATACTCATAGTCGATGTAGCCGCGCTCGCCGCCCAGGTAGAACGTATCCTGGTCCGGCTCGTTGAGCTCGAGGCCCTCGCGCCAGCGGCGCACCAGGTCCGGGTTCGCGATGAGCTGGCGGCCCACCACTGCGGCGTCCACGTAATCCAGCTCGATTTCGCGCTGGGCATCTTCTTTAGAAGTCACCGTGGGGAAGCCATCATTCATCAGCACCTTGGTCACGCCATTTGCGCGGGCCTTTTGCGCCAGTGTGGCGATAAGCTCGCTTTCCGGCTCGCTGTGTAGCAGGGACACATAAGCCAGGTTCAGCGGCGCCAGGGCATCGAGCAGACCACCGTAGGTGGCCAGCATATCTTCCTGATCGTCTTCAATAACACCCTGCACATTGTGCGCCGGGGAGAATCGCACGCCCACGCGGTCGGCGCCGATTTCCTCCGCCACGGCGCGGATGACCATTTCCGGCAGGCGCCAGCGATTTTCCGGGCTGCCGCCGAATTCATCCTCGCGCTTATTGGACGAAGCCGCCATAAACTCATGCAGCAGGTAGCCATTCGCGTTGTGGATTTCCACGCCGTCGACGCCGGCGTCAATAGCCCGGCGTGCGCCCTGGCGGAATTCGTCCACGATGCGCGGCAGCTCTTCCTTCTTCAGCTCGCGCGGAACCGGCGCATCCATTTTGCCGGAAAAACCGCGCACGGTTCCGCCCCAATCGAAGGCGCTCGGCGCCTCCGGGTTCGCACCGTCAATCAGGTCCGGGTGACTAGTGCGGCCACCGTGCATGATCTGCATGAACAGGGTGCCGCCTTCCTCGTGCACGCGGTCTGCGACGGCGCGCCAGCCTTCTGCCTGCTCCTCGGTGGCAATGCCTGCCTGCCCTGGGAACGCACGGTTGGTCCATGCCGGGAAGGTTCCCTCCGTGACCACCAGCCCGGCCGTGGCACGCTGCGAGTAGTACTTCTGGTGCAGCTCGGTAGGGACACCACTTTCACCTGCGCGCTGGCGGGTCAGCGCCGCCATGGTCACGCGATTGTCTAACGTGTATCGGCCGAGTTCCAGTGGTTCGAAAAGTGAAGTCATGCTCAGTGCAACGCGCGGCCGAAGCGCACTATTTCATCTTTGCCACACAAAATCATTCCTGCACGTCAATGGCGATGACATGAGCGTTTATGCCGGCTTTGCCAACCACAATAGGGAGCAGTGGTCGAGATAGAGGGCACGGCCTATTAACGCGGCTCAACCAGAATCTCTGTGCCCGTACTACCGGCGGTTCCCGAAACTTGGGCGCCGTCGCCAGCATCGCCTCCCGCAGCGGGCGCAGTGCCGGCGCCGGTCCCGTTCCCGGAATCTGTCCCCGCGTTGTCTGCACCGGTGGCTGCGCTCTGGGCCGGGGAGCCATTACCAGTAGCGCCCGGTCCCTGCCTGTCGCCGGCAGGCGTATCAGTCGTGCCAGCATCATTAGTGCCCTGTGGGTTGGTGGCCGCAGAAGGAGCAGCGCCCTCCTCACTCGGCTCGCTCTGTGTGCCGGATTCGGTGATTTCAGGGGTGGGTTCGGTTGAGGGGGCTTCGGCAGGCTGCGAGGAGGAGGTTTCCTTGCCGCTATTGCGCCAATGCTCGGGCGAGAGCCAGCCAGCGTCGGCATCATCCGGGTTGCTCGAGGCCAGGGTCAAAGCACCGACAACAAGAAGCGCGAGGATAAGGCCCGTGGTAGATGCGCGGACTCGGCCACCAAAGGTGGCGATCTTTTGAAACTTGCTATTGGTCTCCACGCCACGCCAGATGCCCTGGGAGGACTCTGATTCTTGGTCATCCGCATCAGGCAGTGCGGGTTTTCCAGGGCCATCGCTATCCGGGCCATCCACCTCAGCGCCCTCGGTGTCGGCACTGCGCTCCACCTTCGTCTCTGGGTGGGAGCCCTCCCCTGCGGTGGAAGCATCCTTGACGGATTCCTGAGCCGCGGTAATTCCCTGCGATGACGTCAGCGGGCGCTGCAGTTCATCGAGATCGGCCACGTTGTAGTGGTCCCAGAATTCCGACAACAACGCGGAGCGGATGGCACGCTCCACCGCCCACTGGCGGGCCGGGTTAACGGTGACCAGCACGCGGTAGGTCACGTGCCAGGATTGGCCGGCGGCCTGCGGGGCAACCAACTGGGTGGCTGGCAGCACCTCCAACTCGCCGTTGACATCCACGGCGATGGACGGCTCTCGAATCGCCTGCTCGGAGATGGTGCGCACGCGGCGGGTAATTTCTGGCAGGGTCTCGCCCTCTTGCACCGGCACGTCAAAGTTGACCACGGCGCGCGACCATTCCTGGGAATAGTTGGTCACCGCGCCGGCCGAGCTATTGGGCACGGTGACGAGCTCGCCAGTGGGAGTGCGCACCTTGGTGGTACGCAAGGTCAGCATCACCACGGTGCCTTCCACATCGGTCACGCCATCAAAGCTGACGTAATCGCCCACACCAAATTGTTTTTCCGAAAGGATGAAAAAGCCAGAGAGAAAGTCCGCGATGATGGACTGGGCACCAAAGCCGACGGCGGCCGAAACTATCGTCGCCGGCACCGCCGCGCCTACCGCGGGTACACCGATATTGGTCAGGGCAGCCCAAATGATGAGGAAGTACGCGACCGCCTGCACGATGTAGACCAGCGCACCGGTAAGCGCTAGACGGGCCTTGGTGGCTTCTTCCTCTTCATCGAGGCGGCGCTCCATGATGCGGATTGCCAGCCTGCCGATGCGCGGTATCAAAATACCGATCAGCAGCAGCGCGATAAGCGGTAAGCCGTGGTCGACGAAGAGGCTCCACAGCTCGTAGGAGTAATACTTCAGATTCATGTCTCTAGAGTAGGGCGCGCGCCTGAAAACTGGGTGCCAGTTTGCTGCCAGCAACCGAGCAAACACTCCCCCTAGCACAGCCACTACTCCCCTATGCCCTGCACAAACTCGTGCATCGGCCGCCTTGTTTGTCTACTGTGTGGGGCATGAAGAAATCATTCCTTATTCCCTTCTTCGCCCTAGCTCTTTTTGCCACCGGTTGCAGCGGCAGCGACGAGACCGCCACCACCATTTCCACGGTCAAAGAAACCGTTACGGAAACGGCCTCCGAGACGAGCTCTACAGAATCCAGCACCGAGGAAACATCCACAGAAGAAGTGACCACGGAAGTAGCAACTACAGAGGCCGCGCAGCACGCCGAACCGCAAACCGAAAATCAGGAAGCCGTGCAACCGGCTACCGAAAACCAGCAACAGGAAAACACCGCGCAGTACCAATGCGCGGACGGCACCTGGGTGGAGTTTGCCGCGTTATGCAAGGAATCAAACGCTCAACCGCCAGTACAAGCGCCCAATGGGCCGAGTGCAGAGTGCCCGGCCTACCTGTGCGGCTATGGCAACGATGCCAATGGCAACCGGAATAAGAGCTCCGGAGAAATCCAGACCCAATATGGCTGCGAGCAAGGCTATATCACGGACCCGCAGCTTTGCGGTGCGGTTGGGCGCTAAGCCTATCTCCTAGTCGCGGGAGTCATAGCGCTTCATGAGGCGATCAATGAGTTCATCAGTAAGCTTGTCATCTTCCAAAATGGCATCAAGGAGGCGTTGAGATTCCTCGTGGGAGGCCTGTTCCTCCTCATTGTAGGAATCACCGGTGAGGTCCACGCCGAAGTCCGTGTCATCACTTTCTGCTACCACTGCGCTGAGCTGATCCACATCGGATTCGAAGGACTCCATAAACTCGCTAGCCTCCGCAGCGGCCTCCTTGCGGCGCTTGCCGGATCGCACTTCCTTTTCAATGCGGCGCTGCAGCGCGGCCTCCATCTGGCGGTGGCGCCAAGAACGTAGGCGGTGCGGCTCTAGGCGGCGGCCCACTGCACGGCTTTTATTTTCGGCTTTCTTGGCCAACACTTTAACCTGTGCGGCGGTGTCATTAATAGGTGCCCAGTCTTGGTAGGCGGGCACGCGCCAGCCGGCCCAGATGCCCAGCAGCGCCAAGAAGATAGAAACTAGCGGCCCGACGATCATGCCCACCGCCATCATGTCGAAGTGGTGGCCCACCAAGACGATGACAGCGCAAGCAACAGCCGGGATAACCGTCGGCTGGTTATCACCAAATACGCTCGGCTCGCGCCCCATCACGATGTCACGAATCATCGATCCGCCCGTGGCGGTAAACACGCCCATCATGATGCATGGAATAAGCGGCAGGCCGTAGGTAATGGCCTTCACCGCGCCGGTGGCGGCCCACAGGCCGGAGACGACGGCGTCGCCATGCGCCTGCAGATAATCCCAGGTCTTGCCCTTGAAGTAGACAAAGCGTGCAATGAGCGCACCGGCAAAGGCCAGGTAAAGGTACTCCGGCTGGCTCATTGCCGCAACGGTGCCGCGGTTAATGAGTACATCGCGCACCATACCGCCGCCCAGGGAAGAAAACATCGCAATGAAGAAAAAGCCGATGATATCGTAGCCGCGCTTGCGCGCCATAGTGCCACCGATAATTCCCATCAGCAGCACACCACTGATATCGGACCAGCGGTAGAGAGATTCAATGAGCGGATCTACTTCAACCATATGGTTATTAGACTTCACCGCCCGCGCTTGTGCAATCAGCACACCCATATGCGCAGATAAACACAAAAGGCGCCGGCACTGCTTGCCGACGCCTCCTTGCCCCCCCCTACACCGTGGGGCCAGCGGGGCTCGAACCCGCGACCAACGGATTATGAGTCCGTAGCTCTAACCGACTGAGCTATAGCCCCACGCGGATCACACACCACAAGGGTGAATATCCGCTTATAAAAGAGTAGCCAATGCGGCGCCAAAGACCAATTTGTCCAGCGCAGTGCAGCTCCGTCCGGTATAAGTAAATTATGCGCCACATCACAGTTCCTTTCCTTATCGCCGCTGCCCTGACCTTGTCCGCCTGCTCAGCCGACTCGGACCAGTCCCCCTCCATTAACTCCGACGAGAACTCCTCTAACAGCCAAGACTCCAATGCCAGCTCCAACGAAGACGCCAAGGATGTCATTGGCACGTGGGAACAAAAAATAGGCGAAGGTGACCACAAATCCACCTTTACCGCTAGCGTGACCGAAGAGGTCATCACCGTGGAGTGGGATTACGGCTCCGACAATGATGAACCACTGTGGATTGGAACCTTTGATGCTGCCAAGGCCGCCAAGGGCGAAACGGTAGCCTCCAAAAAAAGACGCCGGTGGCGTGGACGCTGTATCCGATGCCATGATGCCGGATACCCTAGATTTCAAGCTCGAAGACGATCAGCTCAAATTCACATTCAATACCGACAATGTCTCACTAGACGTCGCGTTAAAGAAATTTAGCGACGAGCCCAAAACCAAAAATGAGCTCCAAAACACCGATTCCACCCGATCCTTCAAAGACAACACTCTGGAGCTACCCACCGCTACGGTCAAGATCACCGGACACCACGTTATCGATCCGGGCTCCCCTGGAAACCGGATTGGCGATAAGCCCATCATCGTCTTTGACTACGAGATGACCAATAAGACGGACAAAGAGCTGCGCACTGCGGATTTCTCCTCGCTGTTCACCGCAATCCAGGATAACGACGAGAACTCCATCAATGAGCTCAAAACCGGTTTTAGCGAATACATCGATACTGACAACATGTTGGACAAGATCAAAAAGGGCGGCACGGTCAAGAGTTCCGCCGCCTTCGAGCTTGATGACCTCACCACTCCAGTAGAACTGGTAGCCAGGGAAAAATACGGCGAGGAAGAAGTGGGCTCGCAGACCTACAAACTGGAGGAGTCTACCCCGATGGATCCCGCGCCAAAGGACGAAGACTCGAGCCCGGAGTTACCCAAGAAAAAAGAGAAAGACACTCATTCCATCTAGCTCCAGTTCCGAGGTGGAAATGGTTGCCCAGCCTTAATCCCACTCAACTCGAGGCGGTTCGAAACTAGGTCTATGCAAACGTTACCCCTGCTTTTACCTCCGGTTTCTCCACAGCATAGAATCATCAGTGACATTGACCCCGATGTTACTACTTCTGTGATGGGAGATACATATGGCGACACTAGATTCCCTTTTGGTGCCCGGCGCGGTGGAACTGCACGGCACTGCCAAGGACTGGCGAGTAGCTATCCGGCTTGCAGGATCGTTGCTCGAAGACGCAGACACGATCACCGCAGACTACACGGAAGCAATGGTGCACTCCGTGGAGGAGACGGGCCCCTATATCGTGGTTGCGCCGGGATTCGCCTTTGCACACGCACGGCCCTCGGAGGCGGTGAAAGAGACATCGCTGTCGTGGGTACGCCTAGATGAGCCGGTGAAATTCGGCCACGATTCCAACGATCCCGTCGACTTGGTCGTAGCGTTTGCCGCGCGCAATGACTCCGAGCACTTGCACGCGATGAAACAACTGGCAAAACTGCTTGCTACCAAGCGTGACGAGCTCGATCGGGTGGAATCCGAAGAGGAACTCCGGGCGGTGCTCACTGCAACCACGCAAAGCAAGAAGCAGCCGGCGGCCAAGCCCCAACAAGCATCCGAGCCTCAAGAGGCAAAGCATACGGCCGCAGATTCTGTCGCGTCCAAGGGAAAGATCCTCACCGTATGCGGCAATGGCCTGGGCACTTCGCTCTTCCTTAAGAACACGCTCGAGCAGGTCCTGGACGAATGGGGCTGGGGACCGTACCTGAATGTAGAAGCCACGGACACCATCTCCGCCAAGGGGCGTGCGAGCGAGGCAGATTTTCTGCTCACCTCCGGCGAAATTGCCGCAACGCTTGGCGATGTCGGCGTTCCCGTCCATGTCATTAAAGACTTCACCTCTATGTCTGAAATCGATGGGGCTCTGCGCGAGCTCTATGACATCTAAGGAGCATCCTCATGGATTTTCTTCTTGCTATAGCAAATTTCCTGGTTAATGAGATTCTCTCCGTACCGGCATTCCTCATTGGTATCATCACCGCGGTCGGATTGGCCGCGATGGGACGCGGCACCGGTAAAACCATCGGCGGCGCTATCAAGGCCACACTTGGCTTCTTGCTCATCGGTGCCGGCGCCGGCCTTGTCACCGATTCGCTCGAGCCGCTCGGCGCCATGATTACGGGCGCTACTGGCGCGCAAGGCGTGGTGCCAACCAATGAGGCAATCGTAGGCATTGCACAAGACCAGTTCGGCAGCCAGGTCGCCTGGATCATGATCCTCGGCTTTGTGGTCTCGCTGCTCCTCGCCCGCTTCACGCCCATGAGTTACGTGTTCCTCACCGGTCACCACGTCCTTTTTATGGCCACACTTCTCACGATGGTGCTCGCACCTGCCGGGTACTCGTCCTGGGTCGTCATCGCCTTTGGCGCGGCTCTGCTCGGCATCCTCATGGTCTCGCTCCCGGCTATCGCCCACCCATTTACCCGCCGCATTACCGGCGATGACTCCGTCGCCATCGGGCATTTCGGCACGGCCGGGTACTTGGCCGCCGGTGGTGTGGGCAAGCTAGTAGGCGGCAAGGGCAAGAAGATGTCCCCCTCGACCGAGGACCTAAAGCTCCCGGAAGGCCTGCGCTTCCTGCGCGATTCCATGGTGGCAACCGCGCTATCCATGGCACTGATGTACGTGGTCCTCGCCGTGCTCTTCATCGCTCGCGCCGGCACTGAAGAAGCCTTTACGGCTTTCCCGGATGGTGCTAACAATGTGGGCAATTTCTTGATGCAGTCCGTCACCCAAGGCCTCCAGTTCGGCGTAGCCGTGGCCGTCATCCTTTTTGGTGTCCGCACTATCCTGGGCGAGCTCGTACCCGCATTCCAAGGCATCGCCGCCAAGGTCGTGCCCGGCGCGATCCCCGCACTGGATGCGCCTATCGTCTTCCCTTATGCTCAGAACGCAGTTCTCATTGGGTTCATTTCCTCCTTCCTCGGCGGACTTGTCGGCCTTGCCGTCCTTTCCACCTGGCTCAATCCAGCCTTTGGCATTGCGCTGATTCTGCCTGGTTTGGTGCCGCACTTCTTCACCGGCGGCGCATCAGGCGTTTACGGCAATGCCACCGGTGGGCGGCGCGGTGCCGCATTAGGCGCCTTTGTTAATGGCCTCATTATTACCTTCCTGCCGGCATTCCTTCTCGGTGTCCTTGGTTCCTTCGGCTCCGCGAATACCACTTTTGGTGACGCTGACTTTGGCTGGCTCGGCCTGCTGCTGGGCTGGTCCATCCACGCCGATGGTGCCTTGGGCCTCGTCTTCATTGCCCTTATCGCGCTGGCCATTTTGGCCCTGGGCTGGGTGTGTCAACGCAAGCTTGTCGACGCCCACTGGGACCCCACTCCCCACCGCCCCTCCCCCACCAGCAACGCCGATGCCACCGCAAGCAGCGGTGCACCCGGCGCGGCTACTTCTTCTGGAACAGCCAAGAAGTACCCGAAGGTGCTACCGCCAGAAGGTGCGCCAGTTCCACCCGCCTGCATGGATCACTAGCCGCGCGCCTCGCTCCGAAGGGCGCTACAGTATCCCTATGCAGCGCCCTTCCTTATTCCCCGTAGCGTCCATCCTTCTCGCCGCTGGCCTCACCGTGAGCGCCTGCGGCACCGGCTCCGATTCCGATAACAACTCCGCGCCGGAAAACGAGCCGGCCTTCTCCACCGCACAGGACAATAGCTCTGCCGCGGGCGAAGCCGAAGAAGAATCCAGCCCGGAGAAGGACACGAAGCAACGCCGCACCGAGACGGTCACTAAACAGGCCGAACCGGATCAGCCCGCTCCGCCAGCCGGCGGCAACCACAACATCACCGTAGGCCAGATTGGCGGCTACTGCGGCACATCTTCATCGGGCGATTCCATCGACGCCGGCGATGCCACCTCCTGCGAATTCGCCGCCGCGGTCTTTGACGCCGCGATGCAGGCTAGCTACACCATGCGTTCGAAAGATCCCACAGTAACGGCGGTATACCACGCAGATATCACTGCCAGCAGCCCAGTGACCAAACAGTCCTATAACCTGGATTGCCGCATGGGCAGCGACCAGCGGGTGCTCACCTGCGAAAAGCCCGGCGATAAAACGGTGCGCGCCTCTTTTGAAACCGCGGACCGAAGCGTGTGGACCAAGCGCGTGGCCACTACCAATTAACCGCTACTCCAGGAACTAACCAGACCGAACTAGATCAACCGTTCAGCAAACCATTCTGCAATGAAGCCTTCCTTCTTATCGCGCGCAGCGGCCACGGTTTCAACGAGCTCCACAATCTCTTCATCGGCGATTGGCCCCAGCCCAAAGCCTTCGATTTCTAAATAGGTGGAGGCACATACCCAGGCGATTCGCTTATTGCCGTCGACGAATGCATGCGCTTTTGCCAGATAGTGCAACAACGCTGCAGCCCTATCCAGTGCAGATGGGTGCAAGTACTCGCCGCCGAAGGTCTGTAAAGGGGTGGCCAATGCTGACTCAAGTTTCGAGCGGTCGAGGAGGTTGCCATCCCGACCGATGAGTTGATGGTTCAGTCGAACTACGTCTTCCACCGGAAGGCAATACTCATTCATCGGGTTGCAAGGATCTCAAGAGCGCCCTTCCAGCGTTCTACTGAAGCTTGCAAGCGCTGCTGTAGGTCGGCACCGGAAAGATTCTGCACAGAAAGCATAGGCCGCGTCGGCCCTTCAGCACCACGAGCTTCCTGCAAGGCATAGTATTTTTTCATTTCCAGCTGCGAAATCGGCTCGTTAGCATTCGCCTCGGGGCCCATCTGACCACGAGCGACGATCCATGGACGTTCCGAGTGCGTAAGTTCAATCAATTCATCGGATGTCTTATCACCATAAAAGGCAATCACGGCATCGATGATCTTTTCGGCTTCGTCCCCTATAGCCTCTACATCAGCTCCCGGTAACACCGTAGAGGTTTTCTCGGAGCGTTGATATTTATTCTCGCGATAGAGGTCGGGTTCAACCGGACCGTCTTTCCACGCCTGAAACTCATTCGAGACAAGAGGTCGCCCGTACCAGCCCAGGCTCCATGCTTGGCAGTAATACGTAAGCTTCTCCAGCTTCCACGCATCGACCCACCCCAGTTTGTTGTAGATAACCTGCGCGACGTCTACTGCTGTAGCCATGACCCCTCCTCTCATAGTACGAAACAATTTTTACGTGTATAAAGCCAAAATTCTTAAGCCAGTATAGCCTTCCTCATCTGCTATATGAAGGCCACGGCAGCTCCACGTCCACAGGCACGCCGGCGAGGGTGTCCAGCGATTTCTTGAACTCGGCAAGGTCGAGGCCTACCTCCTTATAGCCTCGGCCATGGCTTCGGGGATGCATTCGGCACGGGTGCGAAGGGAGGCACCATCGGCAGTCAGGGCAGCGAGGGTGCAGCGCCCATCATCGGGGTCGCACCAGCGCTCCACATAGCTCTGCTTTTCCAGGCGCTTGAGCAGCGGCATGAGCGTGCCACTATCCAGGCCCAGCAGGGAGTCGATGAATTTTCAGCGGCACCGGCTCATCCGCCTCCCATAGCACCAGCATGACCAGGTACTGCGGATAGGTCAGGCCTAGATCCACCAACAACGGGCGGTAAGAGCGCACCGCTACCCAGCCCCTTACCCACGCCGCCCATGAGGTCTGTCCCTACTCCAACGCCACCCGCGGCAATATCGAGGTCACCGTGACCGTCGTCGAAGACTAGCGTTCTTGCGTACAATCGGCGGACGTACAAAGACCCGATAGAAAAGGAGTCATTATGGACGCCGTTTACACCACCGAAGCACTCTCCACCGGAGCGGGCCGCGACGGCCGCTCTGTGGTTAAGGATTCCGATCTGGACTTCACCATGACCGCCCCGAAGGAGATGGGCGGCAGCGGTGAGGGCGCCAACCCGGAGCAGCTCTTCGCTGCCGGTTACGCCGCTTGCTACCACTCCGCACTGAAGGCAGTGGCCAAGGACAAGGGCGTTGACGTGGAGAATTCCTCCGTCGGCGCCCGCGTTAACCTGGGCAAGAACGACGAGGGCTTCTACCTCGGCGTTGACCTCGAGGTCACCATCCCAGGCGTTGAGGATGACAAGGCACAAGAGCTTGCCGACGCCGCCCACCAGATGTGCCCTTACTCCAAGGCCACCCGCAGCAACATCGAAGTCAACGTTGGTGTTGCACAGGACTAATTTCTATTCCTCTCCCCAGCCTACGCCGCGCCACTAGGCGCGCAGCGTGGGTATTTTTATGCTTTGTACGGCCTCTTTTGTCGACGCCCGAAGACCCCTCGGCACCGCAGCAAGGCCAAAACCTTATTTTTTTTAAAATCGTCGATTTTATCAATTAGCCCGCCAGCTGGAGCGCCTAATTTATAAATTCGTCGATTTTTAACAATTAGGGTTCCTCTCGGGCTTCCCTTAACCGCACTAATTGATCGATTTGGACCTCGCTAAAATAGTCCCAGACGAGCTCGAGCGAGCTGAACTCCTTACTCGCCTCCCTACGCTCCGATTGGGGTCGACCATCAGATTGAAGTAATTTTCCAGTTGCCTCTGCACACACAGGGACGAGTTTGCTGATTATCCTTCAAGAGCCCTAGATAACTCCACATTCTCGTAATACGCAGAATGTGATTTAACGGCATCGCTCACGTCGTGATTGACCGCAAACGAGGCGTCCAGGCCCTCGAAGCCTATCGCCTTCCTGCCGCCCATCGCTGCAGAATACAGTCGACCAAGAACCACGTCATTGTGGAAGTGATAGTTGTGAACTACACCAGATAGGGCTTCACCAACAGAATCCCGCGTCGCATCTTGACCAATGGCCGCACCTTGAAGATACACGGCTTCAACGCGTACCTCATTCTCAGTTCCGGCAGCGCCTGCTAGCGCAGTAGCGAGGTTGAGCATGACGCGGCCACCCAAGCTATGCCCCCCTACGAGCACCACGGATTCCAGGTTGGAGCGCTGAATAATTGCGGCGAGCGCCAAGGCAGTCTTATTCGCACGGTTAACTGCAACCGTCCACGGGTTCTTGACCAAATCCAGGGCGCCTAGTGCGAAACCAGCAGGCCCCGCTTTCTTCGCCAGCTTCTTGCTAGCATGCTTTACCATTCCCTTGAGAACAGCCCCACCAGCGAGGCCAGCACCTGGAGCTAGGAAACCAGCAAGCTCCAGCATTTCCTTGCTGCCCCAATTCACCAGGTAAATCGGAGAATCGGGGGACGCAGCTTCAACCGATTTAACTTCGGTATGCCAATCCAGCTTCTTCTCAGTGGTAAAGCCACGGGCGATGAGAACGGGCGTGCCACCCCCCCCTGCGGACGCACTGCATATCAAAGGAGTCATCCTCACCGACATAAGAGTTAAGCGCCTTTACTCCGTATGCGGAGCCGAGCAGTCCACCGGCAGCAGTAACGACCAGGCTTCCGCCAGCCACCCCAATCCGCCTGAGGCTAGGGAGCCGAAGCCAAGAGCTGCTAGGCCAGCATTGTGGGCAGCAGCGCCAGATAAGCCAAGAATCGTGGTCCCATAAGCGCTGCCTACCATCGGTGCGGCAACCCACCCACCGGCAACTCCGAGAACTAGAGCGCCGGCACCAACAGCAGCAAGCTTGGCCGCGCGACCAACATTGGCTGCCTTGAATTCACGGAGCTCACGCCACTGGGTGAGGTCATCAATGCGGTGATTAAGGCACTCAAAGTCCGGAACCTGATGAAGGTGTTCTGCACACACGGCCGGCAAAGCCACCAAGCCCAGGCCAGCAGCGGCGAAGTTATCACACTGGGGCACGGTGCAATGGGACGTCGCCGAACCACAGTTCTCGCACACGTACAGCGATTTGGACTTCGATTTCCTGTGGGTGGATTTGGTCAAGCAACGAGAGCACCAGCCTTCTTCGGTGTCGCCACTCAGCGTGCCCATGAGCTCGGTCAAAGTCGTGGCCAACTTTGCCGGAGCAATAGCTTGCCCCCTAAGCTCTTGTACCTCTCCCCGTGGCGCTTGACTGCGCGCTTTACCGCCTTAGCAGCGAAGTCTCTTTGATCTTCTGGGCTAATAAACTCGTTGTTGAAATTGAAATCTGGGCCCGCTTAAAACCGAGTTCTACGACCGTAAGCGCTGGCCAACCCGCGATGCCGAACGCAAGGCCGTTGCTTACTGGATTGAAGTAGTCTACAACCGACGACGCCGGCACTCCGCACTCGGGATGGTCAGCCCCGTCGACTTCGAGAACCGCATTGGTCTAACCACCAGCAGAAAAGAAATAGCTGCCTAACCACTAGGTAGCTCCACTACGTGTACACGAATTGCGGTCAGCCCCCAAGCACGATTCAAACTTTCCAGGTTCTGACCTAGGCTCGTCCGATCGTTTTTCTTTTCCCTCTAAAGAAAAAGGACACCCTGCACAGGCGGGCATCCTCTCAACTTTAGGCTCCTCTATTCGCAGGCGACGCCGTCACCGTCTCGATCCAAATTCGAGCTATAGCCTGGTTGACCGGCGTACAACGGCGCCGCACCTGCAGCGCGAGCGGCTGCACAATTAGGGTAATAGCTGGCTGCTCCACCATCACCACCAGCCGATTCACCACCACCATCATTGATTGACTGCTGTTGAATCACTGGCGCAGGAGCAACGAATCCATGCACACCACCATCCGCATCCGAATCGGCATCCCCGTTCACATCTACTACTTCTTCTGCCGCTTCGGCAGGACTTACCTGCGGATCCAGCGTTGGCTCCTCAAACTCAACTGGGGCAGTAGATTCCGGTGCTTGATTTAGCGTCGAGCTTTGGACGGTTTCGGAAGCAGTAGTGGTTACCGTTGCGGTTTCTCGCACTGTAGTAGTTTCAGTGCTCTTCGTTTCGTCGGCGTCGGAGCATTGACTGAGAAGAGAAGAGACGACAAAAAGAGCAGCGATGCTGCCTACAATTTTCTTACCGGAGGCCATAAGTTTCCCCAAGAGATGAGATTGTATTTAATTGACGCTTCAACTATAGCTCGGAGCGACTCTCCCACCTATTTACATATACGCGATTTAGAGCTCATATCTTCGGTAACCTATTCATTTTCCCACTCTGATGAGCTTTCATCTGAATCGCTTTCACCTCGTGGTCGGGACTCCCCCAAACCCCTACCCACCTCACCCCGATACTTCTCCAGCAGGACCTCCAGGTCGGTGAACAGGGCCGAGCCGTACTCCGAGTGACGCAGGCCGAACTCGACGCTGGTGGGAATGAAGCCGGCGGGATTGCCGAGGTCATAGCGGATCCCCTCATGAGCCACAACATGGACGGGATGCCCCTCGGAGAGGAGGAGAGTGATGGCGTCGGGAAGCTGCAGCTCCCCGTCCTTGCCGGGAGTGATACGGCGGAGAGCGCCAAAAATCGTACGGTCCAGAAGGCAGCGACCGGTAGCCACCATATTCGACGGCACATCCCCAACCGCTGGCTTTTCCACCATGCCCACAACCTTCTTCACCCGATCATCGTCAGTAACCTCAACATCAAAGACGCCATAATTCGACACCTGCGGCGGCCCCACCTCCACCGCCAACAACACCGAACCGCCATGCTCTTGGCGCACCCGAATCATCTCACCCATGGCGGCGGTGGGCTCAATGACCAAATCGGGAAACACGACCGAGGAATAGTGCCCGTCGGCATCTAAGATTTCGTCCGCATCCCCTTCTATTCCTTAGCTCCGTACCCATGTCACGCAAAGCCTTGTTTTACATCACGGTGCGCCATTAAAGCCCCATCCAAAGGAGAATTGGGCTTTCCAACATCTGAATACCCAAACCCGTTGTCTACCACGACTACTGCTCTAGCGGCCCTAATCTACGGATCCATCTCCGTGCTGATGTACATCACCAAAGCAGAGTTTGGACCCAAACGCCTCATACCATCTTCGATTGCTTTGCTACGGGACTGTAGTAACTCCAGCGTGATGGCCAAGATTTTCAACGGGCTCCGACACAGGAAAATAGCCAGGCCTATTCTTCCTCTTCCCTCTTTCTGGCCTGTCTGCGCTCGCGCCCCCGAGTGCGTTTTGCTTTGCGGATGTCTACGACCCAACGCGGAACAAAAGGCCACGGAAGCGGAACCCCGAACCCACCTGTAAATCCAACGGCTCCGAGGACGAAAGCTGCCATGAGCGCAACCTTCAGCACCGTGCCAACAAATTCGGGAGGGTTAGCACCATCGACCAACCCTGCGATACCGCCAACACCCAAAACTAGCGTGCTATAAGGATAATAGAAGAGGACGCCATCACTTACTGCACCTTCCCAGGCGAGTTCGTCGTACCACTTTTCTGATCTGGGGTTCCTCCGCACATATCGGATGTAGTAGGTCCAGTAGAGCACCATGACAAGTACTAACCCGGCGTATACGAGCAGCCCAATAATATCGCCGTCCATAAAATAGGCCTCCCGTGGCTGCTGGTTGCGGTATGTAACCAAACGCTACCAGCGTCTGCTGGGTTAAGGCATGAAACGAAACGACATACGGATGCGCACAACGCCAAGGCCCAGGAAAATATGAAAGACCGACCAATTGTGATGCTTGTAGCCTTGCGGCTAGGAGGCTTCTTGCCTTTAATCTGTCCGGATTCCCCCAAAAATCCGTACCACACAGACGCCCCGCCTTCCCCCTGCTCACCAGCGAGTCTTCTGCCACCGCCCAGCTTGCCGACGCCCCACCTAACCACCCCCACCCCTCGTACTGCTTCGTACCCTGTGCCCAGCGTCGACCCAGTACTTTGAGACAAGACTCCACCACCTTTTCTACAAAGAATACAAGAGCCTGAGCTGGGCCCTTACTTAGCAGACTTTCTCGTATAGATGGCGTCCCAACTTCTTCGTTCCACTTTCCCAATCTCGTCACAAGTCGGGCCACGCATCACGGAGGTCAATTGCATACGGAACCTTCAAAAATCCCGATACCAACCGAGCAACAACCACAGTAGGTAAAGCCGGAACGGTTCCCACTACAAGGTCAGGTTGAAACTCAGCGACAATCTTCCGCCTAGCAGCAGCTGCCCAGAGCATCCCCAACGCAACAGTGCCTTGATGCTGAATTCTCAGCGATAAAGAACGGCCAGCAGGAACAAAACCTGTCCTCAGTATCTGCTCGCCCTTCTCACCGCATTCAATGGATTTTGCTGGTTTAAAAGGTTGCTTCCTTAGCCAAGTTCTTAAATTCACCTTTCTACTGAAGTTTGGAGGCGGTGCGATTACTAGCACCTAGTGACCAGCATTTACGAGGATTTCACTAATCCAAGCAAGTCTTCGCTGGGGAACACCAATTTCCGGAGCCCAGTAGGCTCACAATCAGTACACGCATCCCAAACCTCTCTGCTAAAACCGTTCAAGCCTCACTAAATCCGGAAGACCTCAACTTGTCAGCAAAACAATACCATTCGCTCCACGAAGGACTTCTCAACTTCCACTACTTAAGGAACATAAACCTAGCCATGAGCTGCTGGTTTGTCTGTTTAACCGATGGCCTATATAGTTAATTCTCGTTGCACAGAGAACCGCAAGTTCAATGTACAGCGTACGCATAATCCTCCATAGCTCAGTTGGCAGAGCATTCGACTGTTAATCGAAGGGTCACTGGTTCGAGCCCAGTTGGAGGAGCAAAGTTCCCGCTTAGTAACACTAAGCGGGATTATTTGCGTTTTGTCTATATTTCTTCAGGGCTTCAATCTTTAGGCGCTGCGGTGGAAGTACTGCTTATACACAAGTGCATTAAGCTCGAATACGGCCGAGTAAGAGAACCAAGCGGGGATCCTTGAGGCCATCGGACGGCAGTGTTGAGGAGAATCCTGGATTAGTTTGTCGTAGATTTTTCGTGTCTCCACCTGTCCGTCGACTTTGGTGGTCTGCACAATATTGTCTGGCGATACTGCCCTGCCAGGTTCATGAGTTGCTAACGAGGTTTAAAGAATGCCCTGTAGATCTCGGCTTCAGGCCTATTTTTCCAGTTGAAGCCGGAAGCCCATGTGCCTTGGTACGCCCTGCTGCCTTGCATGAGGCAGCGGTTTCGTGCGGCTAAACACCGGTGCGAGTGGTTGTACCATTGTCCACAACTCTAGACCGGCTTCTAGATACGTAGAGCGCCCCGAGCGCGTTAAATGTTCCTAGTAATCAGTAGACTGGCGCGGGTGTCTCCAAAGCTTGCTCGAAGGGGCCGGAAAGTGCTGTAAGCGAGTCTGAGGCCAAGCCGTAACTCTTGATACTCCCTCGAGCTTCTAAGCCTGCTTAACCGCCGTAGCGGCGTCCCACGTGAACGTCTACGCCGCCGAAGAGGCTGTAGCAATTGACGTTGATTTCTGGTGCGTCCACTGGCAGGTCATTCGGATGAATGGCGCTGTTTTCTACCTTGAGGTCATGCCCGCCAAAAAGGCCTACACCGCCGACGTGGACGCGGAAGCCTTCGGGGATATAGACATCCACGCCACCAAAGACGCCCACCGCCTCGATGGTGGTAGAACGACTGTGCAGGGCTACGCCCGTGAGATCAATGTCCACGCCGCCGAAAAGGCCCAAGGCCGTCAGGGAACGAGCTACTGCCCCACCGCTGACAGTGGAACCGCCAAAAATCCCCACCGCAAAGGAGCGGGTCTCCTGCACGCTCGGCTGTACCTGTCGGATGGCCTGCTCCACCTTGGCGATGGCTTTGGATTCTTGCTGCCCCGCGTAGGCTTTTGCGAGTTTTCTTTCTTGTCCAAAAAGGAGAACTTCTGGGTCCTCTACAAGGTCAGCCAGCGGCTCGATGAGCTCAGCGCGGGTCGTTGCATTTACGCAGGCGGCCGAGCGCTTTTCAAAATCATCGAGGTCAATCTGCCCTGCCGAAAGCGCATCCCCTAAGATGTCTGCAGCTTTCGTGCGTTCTCGGTGGTTACAGCGGATATCCAGCGGTTTCATACCTTTAATATATCCGCTTTCTCCGGCAGGCGCGCGAGTTATTCCTTGCCTTGGGCCCCTTAGAGGAATCGACCTCCGGCAGAAATTCTTCTACGCGCTCGCCTACCCCGGTCAGCTGCGCGATGGCGGCGACGGCGCGCTGCGCGCCCTTGCCGTCGCCATAGGGGGTAACGGCGTTGGCCATGGCGTCGAAAGCGGCGCCGTCGGAAA
This sequence comes from Corynebacterium marquesiae, assembly GCF_030229635.1. Taxonomy (NCBI): domain Bacteria; kingdom Bacillati; phylum Actinomycetota; class Actinomycetes; order Mycobacteriales; family Corynebacteriaceae; genus Corynebacterium; species Corynebacterium marquesiae. The sequence goes on along the minus strand of NZ_JASPII010000004.1, from coordinate 143,712 downwards.
GCAAAAGCTTCGCCTCTGCCACGATGAGCTCGCGATTAGTGCCCACCAGCTTAACCGTGCCGGCGACAACGGCTTCGGGGCGCTCGGTGTTTTGGCGCATGACTAGCACCGGCTTGCCCAATGCTGGTGCCTCCTCCTGGACTCCGCCGGAGTCAGTCAGGATGATGGTTGCGCGGTTTTGCAGCTGCGTAAATTGGTCATAAGGCAGCGGATCCGTGATGATGATATTCGGCAAGTGGTCGACCTCTGGCAGAACAGCCTGGCGCACCTTAGGGTTGAGGTGCAGCGGCAGTGCGAAGTTAATCTCCGGGTAAGCTTCTGCCAAGTCCTTAACTGCACCACCAATTTCCTTCATCGCCTCAAGGTTCTCACGGCGGTGGGTCGTAACCACAACGAGGCGCTTATCGGAGTCTGCGGCTTCCGGCAGGGCAGTGTCCGCGAACTCCGTATTCCACGATGCTACTTCGAGCAGAGCGTCAATGACGGTATTATCGGTAATCACGATGCCCTTGGAACGCACATTCTCGCGACGTAGGTTCTCCATCGATCCCTCGGTTGGAGCCAAGTGCAGCTCGGCTACCTGACCAATGAGCTTACGGTTCGCCTCTTCAGTGAACGGCGAGTGGATATCGCCGGTACACAAACCGGCTTCAAGGTGAACGATCTTTACCCAGCGATGGAAACCGGCGAGTGTTGCAGCCATAGCGGTAGAGGTATCGTCCTAGGAGATGATGACGTCTAGCTCTTCTTCAATGATGGAGCCCAATCCAGCAATGGCGCGGGAGACAAGCTCATTAAGCCCCTGTCCCTGTTTCATGAGCCCCAGATCGTGCTTCGGCTGGATGCCAAACATGGTGTTGACCTGCTCCAGCATCTCTGTATGCTGACCGGTAGAGACTGGGATCGAATCAAAGCGCTCATCTTTATCCAGCGCCTTAATGACCGGTGCCACCTTGATAGCTTCCGGTCGGGTGCCATAAACGCACATAACCTTAGCCCTACGCATAGAACTCCTTTGGTGTTGATCAAGCGTTTACGGAAAGTTGTAAATACTTTAACTCTCAATCCGACTAGGCCACAAAGTTCAGGTTAAGCTACCGGCATTGTTGAATTCATTCGCTGACGCTCACGCCGCCGTCTGGGGCGACGGTCACCTTGGCCGCCATGGCGCGGGCTAGATCGAGGCGTTGCCACGAGCCTCCCTCTGCCTGCCAATCCAATGGATTGCCGGCTGGACGCGCAGTCTGGCGGAGGACCTCGGCACGCTGATCCCAGGTCAGTTCTGGGTGGGATGCTGCTAGCAGCACTGGAGCGGCCTGCGGGACGACCATCGGGACGTCGGTGCGGTAGCGCGGGGCAAAGTCATAGTCCATGAATGTGGAGTACTGTTCTACCGCATCGTCGGTGGACTGATAGTCGGCACCCTCTGCCCTATCCTGGGCCACCAATTCTTCCACCGTCTTGCCGGTGCGCCACTTAATCTCCTTGCGCACTTCCATCGAGGCTTGCCAGAGAGCATTGCGCATGCGCTTGTCATTGAGGCGGTCGGCTGCGGCGGCTTGGCCAGTCATGCGGCCGCCGATGACATCCAGCGGGTAATGCACTCCTAGGACCACGCGGTGGTTGCCGGCCTCTGCGCCTCGCAGCATGAGCTGTGGACCTACCTCAGGCAACATGAAGGACATCAGCGTGGTAATCCAGGTTGCCTGATTGGTATGACCCGAGGGGAACGCTGGCGAGGTGGGGTAAAGGTCCTTGGAACCATCGTCATAGCGCTTAATCGCCTGCGGCGCGCGCTGGTACGGGCGCTGATAGTTGAAGTAGTACTTTTCTGACATGGTGGAATTGGCTAGCCCACCCGCACGAGCGGCGTAGCCATTGCCCAAGAGGTATTCGGTTTTGGGCAGGCGGTGCTCGGCCAAGGCGGCGCGGAAGGCATCGCCTAGGTTCTTGCCCATCGAGTCAGAAACGGCTTTGAGCACGCTCGTCGAGCTGGCCTTGGCATCGGCCTGCGCGCGGCGGATTAAAGCGGGGTCACCGGCTGCGGCGTTATTGATGGCCACGGCCTTGTCCATATTTTCTTGGCGGATTTCTGGCTGGACCTTGATGTGATCAAAAAGCTGGACTACCTGCCAGTAGTTGCCAAATTGATAAGAGGAAACATCGGATTCAAAGCCCGCGATATAGTCCGTGCTAAACGGCTCTGGTACCGGGGCACCGGGGTGCTGGACTGGGGCTGGGCCGGTGGACTGCTGGGTGACAGGCTCACGCAGCTGGGGCACGGCTACGGGAAGGGCTGTGGCCGACGGTGCGAGGGCTATAGTCAGCCCAGTAGCCGCGCACAGGGCGAGCCCACGGACTGCGGGGCGAAGATTATTCCGATAGTTCAACGTAGAAACCTTTTGCTAGTATCAAATTCCCACGAATAATATCTAGCTAAAGTTAAGGGGAAGTGAACGCGACGCTAAACTCACATGCACAATCGTGGATTGGCGGTTAGACCTTTGCGGTCACCACTCAGCGTTCTTCAGCCCAATTGGGGCCTTGGTGCGCCGCGGCGGTATCCGGTTGGTGGCCGGAAGATTCCGCAGAAATGCTCGCGGTAAAAAGCGCGGCCAGCGCCACTGCTGAAGCCGCTGCCGAATCCCTGCGCTTGTTATTTTCCACACATTTAAACTAGCGCGTATTGCGCGCCATGAAAAGTGCTAGTCCAATGCGGGGCTAGCGCCACCCCTCACTCGTGGTTGGCGGCGCGCGCCAAAGCTTCGCGGTAGGCTGGTGGGGAACTTTTACTCGCACAGGAATAAGGGGACACGCTAAGCAATGATCCAATTCGTCTTCGGCGCCGCAGCAGGATACGTTTTTGGCACTAAGGCTGGCCGCAAGCGCTACCACCAGATCAAGGGCGCCTACGAAAAGGCCGTCAACTCCCCCGTGACCAAGTCCGCCGTCACTTCTGCACGTAAGGCGGTGGCCAACCGCTTGGACCCGGAACCGCGTATGCGCGAGGTTCGCGATTTGTCTTCCAAGCGCAACAGCAAGGGCCGGCTGCGCGGATCGCAGATGGATAATGCGGACCGCATTTATGAGCCCGATGAGGACTAGGTCGATTGCAGACTAGCTTTTAGGCCTCCTCCCCTCCCCTCGGCACGCACCTTATTTGGGGTCGCGCCGAGGGGAGATTTTTATGCCTGGGGAGGCGTGCCACGGAAGGCGCGGTCATTGAGCTCACGGCGGGCTTGCTCTAAAGCGACGAGGTCAGCGAAAAGCGAGTTATAGCTGGCCTCATCATCGGAGGGACGCATGCGGCCAAGACGAGCCTTCAACTGGGCGATTTGGTCCCCCACCACGGTTTCTTGCAGGCGGGAGAGAACGGAGTCGGCGTATTTTTCGGGGCCGACGTCGGTAGGCAAAATGGCCTCTACAGCAAGCTCGGAGACGAAGTTGCGGCCGGTGAGATCCTGCATCTCACCGGCTACCGCGGCGATCCATTCCACGGCCGGCATGGTAGCACCCTGAGCTGCGCCTCCCACGGTAGAAATGGCTTGGCGGACGAGGCGGTAGGCGTCGTTGGTATAGGCGTCGGCAGTAATGCCGTCGAAGTAGGAGCCCGCCACCTGCGGCATCTGCAAGGCCAGTTTGAGGGCCTCGCGCTGGGGCCACAGGTGGGTCTCCTTCGGGCTCGGCGGATGGATCATCGGCACGTCTTGTTGTGCCGGCTGCTGTTTCGCATTTTCGAAGCGGCGAATGGTGGGTTTTTCGGCCTTCTTTGGCTTGCGCGCCTCCGCGCGCACCTGTCGAAGAACCTCTTCCGGATCAGGCCAGCCCACCCAGCCAGCTAAGCGGCGGGCGTATTCACGCTGCAAAGGTTGATCGCGGATCTGCGCTACCACGGGTACCGCGCGGCGCAGGGCCTGCAGGCGGCCTTCGGCACTGTCGATGCTGTACTCCGCAATAACGGATTGAATGACGAACTCAAACATTGGAATGCGGTCCGCGATGAGCTCGCGCACGGCGGCATCGCCTTTTTGCAGACGCAGATCACAGGGATCCATGCCATCGGGGGCCACGGCAACGAAGGATTGACCGGTGAACTTTTGCTCGCCGTCAAAGGCACGCATGGCGGCCTTCTGCCCTGCCTCATCGCCGTCGAAGGTATAGATGAGCTCGCCATTGAAGTAGGAATCATCCAGCATGAGTCGGCGCAGTACCTGCAGGTGCTCGCCGCCAAAAGCGGTACCACAGGAAGCAACGGCAGTCTTGACGCCTGCGGCATACATAGCCATGACATCCGTGTAGCCTTCTACCACCACGGCCTGGTGTTGTTCGGCGATATTGCGCTTGGCCAAATCGAGGCCAAAGAGCACCTTAGACTTCCGGTAGAGCATGGTCTCAGGGGTGTTCATGTACTTGCCGAGCTTGTCGTCGTCGAAAAGCTTGCGCGCGCCAAAACCAATGACGTTGCCGGAAAGGTCCTTAATCGGCCACAACAAGCGACGATGGAAGCGGTCGATGGGCCCGCGCTTGCCCATCTTGGAGATGCCAGCTGCTTCCAGTTCTTCAAAGGAAAAGCCTAAGCGCAGCAAGTGTTTGGTGGCCGTATCCCATCCCTCTGGGGCATAGCCACACTCGAAGTCATAGATGACTTCGCGGGAAAAACCGCGATCCAGCAGAAAGTCGCGGGCGGTGGCTGCTTGCGGCGTCTCTAACTGCTGGCGATAGAACTCGTGCGCCGCCTTATTCGCGGCAATGAGGCGCTGCCGCGTGCCGGGCTTCTCATTGCGCGCGCCCGTGGAGCCACCCTGATAATTGATGTGGTAGCCAATCTTCTGCGCTACTGCTTCCACCGCTTCTGGGAAGGAGACCTGCTCCATTTCCATCAGGAAACTAAAGACGTCACCACCCTTGCCGGTGGAAAAGCAGTGATAGTAGCCGCGCTGCGGGCGCACGTGAAAAGACGGAGTCTTTTCATCCTTGAAGGGGCTGAGCCCCTTGAGCGAATCATGACCGGCGGGCTTGAGCTGCACGTACTCGCCGACGATCTCTTCTAAAGGCGCGCGTTCACGGATAGCTTGGATGTCGCTGTCCGGAATTCTGCCTTTTGCCATGCGTACAGACTACCCCGCGCGCGGTGGGAACGCTCAACTGCCTAGGACAGGAAGGTGCCCTTCGCCAGGGTTCACAGTTTGGGCGCAAATCACCCTCTGTTGGGGTACTTTCCACATGCTGTTACCTACCCCCGTGACGGGGCAATTTTTGGCCTCGCAATTGACCCGGGGCGATTTATACTTTTAGCGCCGCACCTGCAACAATAAAGGTATGCCCAAGTCCAAAGCGTCCAAGAAATCGCTCCCCGTTGCCCTCGGTGGCCTTGCGCTTGTCGTCGTAGCAAGCTACTTCGGTTTCGACCTCGGCGGCGATGGCGATTCCTCTACTTCTTCGCCGTCCGAGTCCGCAGGCGGCGCTAAGACTGGCGACGCCGATACTTGCGAGATGTCTTCCCTCCCTGCCGAGGCGAACGACACCGCGAACGATATTTTGGCCGGCGGACCGTACGACTACCCAGATAATGACAACGCCCGTTTTGGCAATTACGAGGGCCGGCTGCCCCAGCAGGACAAGAATTACTACCGCGAATACACGGTAGAAACCCCGGGCAGCAAGAACCGCGGTGCCCGCCGCATCATCACTGGCGGCGGCAGCGAAACCGACCCGGAGGTGTGGTACTACACCGATGACCACTATGAAAGCTTCTGTTCTATCCCAGACGCGGAGGAGTAATAATGCAACGCATCCTCATTACTGAACACATCCGCACCCGCGCGGACTTCTTCAACGCACTCGGTCGCACCCGCGGCTGCGAAGATTGTGGGCCACGCAACCTCGATGACCTCGCGGACTTCCTACGCGAGCAGCGTACCAGCGTCATCGTTGCCTCCAATATGGATATCGAAGGCGAGGACCTAGCGGCGGTAGCTAGCGTGCTCGAGGACCAAGGTGTCGCGTTGGTGCGCTAGCGACTCGGGCTCTGGGACTGGAGCGGGAGCCGAGGCGTTAGGTCCATAGATATGAGGCCGAATTGAGGGTTTTGAGCTCTCAATTCGGCCTTTTCGCGCTCAGATCGGCCTGATGAGTCTCGACCTAACTCTAGTGCGGCACTGGGTGGGCCAGGTTTAGCTGAGGAACCCCGAAAGCTCCGCGCTCCGGCGGGCCAAGCGCTCCAGGCGGGACTCGGTCATGGAGGCAATCTGGTCGATGATGGCGCGGTCGCGGGCGGCGTCGGTACCGGCTTGTTCCCACCACAGCCGGAAGGTGGCATCGAGGGAACCGGGGGCGCCTGCGACGAGGTAGTCGTAGACGCGGTAGATACGCTCACGCTGGCGGTCTTGGCGTGCAAGATGGGCGGGTTCATCCATGACATAGAGAACCGCGATGGTTTTAAGCAGCTTGACCTCGGCCTCGGCCTTTTTGGGGACAACGAGGTCACCGTGCATGCGGCCAAGGGTATTGGAGGCGATGAGCTCGGAATTAGCCTCGCTGGTTGCGCCGATAGTGGCGCCGACGTAGCGTCCCACGAGCTCCGAGGTCATCTTCTTCAAGTTGGCGTAGTCGCGCAAAGAATAGTCAAAGTCACCGATGGCGTTGATGACGCTTAAGTTGCGCAGGCTATCGGCCGCCTCCAAGAGCTCGTCGGCTGTGCCGCCAAAGGCTTTAGCGCCCTTTTCTGCCAGCTGGGCTAGCTCCACCAAATCCCACAGAACGTTCAAAGAGATGCGCCGGGAAATAATGCCATCTTCCACGTCGTGCACGGAGTAAGCAATGTCATCGGACCAGTCCATGACCTGGGCTTCGATACATTTGCGATTATCACTATGGCCCTCGCGCAGCCAGTCCAAAAGGTGCGCATCCTCGTCATAGGCACCGTACTTGCGGTTGGTGGTGCCATCCGGGTTGGTCTTGGTCCAGGGGTATTTGCAGGCACCATCGAGGGCCGCGCGGGTGAGGTTGAGACCAAAGCTCTGTGGTTCGCCGTGGTCATCGTCCACGATGACTTTCGGCTCCAGGCGGGTCAAGATGCGGAGGGTTTGGGCGTTGCCCTCGAAACCATTGAGCGCAACCTCATTGAGCGCATTTTCGCCATTGTGACCGTAGGGTGGGTGGCCGATGTCATGGGTAAGCCCTGCCATATCGCATAGGTCAGGATCGAGTCCGAGTCCAGCACCGATGCTCCGCGCAATTTGGCCTACTTCCAGCGAGTGGGTCAGGCGGGTGCGTGGAGTATCGCCATCGCGCGGTCCGACGACCTGAGTTTTATCGGCCAAGCGGCGCAGGGCTGCCGAATGCAGCACACGGGCGCGGTCGCGGGCGAATACGCCGCGATGTTCTTCCACGGTATGGAAGGCTGAGCCCTTCGGCTTTTCATCAGCCAAGCGAGCAAAGTCGGCGGCGGAATAAGAATAGGACACGGCCTCAAGCTTATTCCGTGAACTGGCCTTTTGGGTGAGCAACGTGGCCTAAGTGCGGTTGTCTTCCTGCTCAATCGTCTGATGCCGCAGCTTTTGATTCGGGCGCAGCACCCGCTCCACGCGGTAGAAACCATTGCGCAGTGCAGCGGCACCGCGGGCTGGTAACAGGTCGGCCACCAGCGCGTAGGCCACGCCACCGGTTTCGTGGGCAAGGTAGCGCCACCACGGCGTAGAAAAGCGCGCGGCCGGGTAGTACGGCGTGCCGGAGACGGTGGCCTTGATGCCCTCTTGGCGGGCGATGAGCGCGGTGCGCAGGCGGTGGAGGGGATCGGTGATGATGGTGGCGTCGGAAAGCGCGAACGCTTGCTTGACCTCTTTCAGGGAGTTGCGGGTATCCATCCCCTCCTCCACCGCGTGCACGGTCAGGTGCGGGAAGTGCTCGCGCAGGTAGCTGCGGCCAACACCGGCCTCAGTAAACCTATCCCCGGGCAGCTTGCCGCCCACGGTAATGACCTCCAGTCGCTCGGCCGTGGCTAGCTCACCGGCGTGGCGCAGGCGGCCGGCCAAAATGCGGGAGGGGCGGCCGTCATATTGGGCGGTTCCTAAAACAATTGCGTACTTCACTGCCCTATTACACTACCCGCCGGAGGGCGAAGGGTAGCCGGTAAAGTGGTGGGCATGAATTTGAGTGCACGTTTGGGCCGCGCGGCCATCGCCGCTTTCATTTTGGGCTGCACCTCTATCGGTGCGGGGTCTGCCTTCGCTGCCGAGACCACCACGGTGGCGCAGGGCACTGCAACCCTCCAGGACAAGGTCACCGATGATGCGGGCGTATTAAGCACCGAAGAAAAGGCCGAGCTCCGGGAGAAGATTGGCCAGCTACAAAAAGAGAAACACCGAACCCTTTTTGTCTACATCACTGATGAGTTGGGCACGGATCCAGAAACCTTTGCCGCAGCGACGGTCAAGGACAAGGGGCCGAATTCCGCGGTCTATGCGCTATCCATCAATGACCGCAAGATGGGCGTGCAGACCGGCAAGGATTGGCCCAAGGGCCGTCTCGACCAGATGTATGACGCCGCCTATGACAAGCTGGCCAGCGATGAGTACGGTGCTTCGGCCCTCGCGCTTGCCGACGCCGCCTTGGGCAACTCCCCTACCTCCAATTCCTCCGACTCCTCTGGCCTAGCGTGGCTGGGCGGTGGCGCGGCCGCCATCGTCGCCGCCGGTGGCGGAATCATGTACTACTCGCGCCGCAATACCAAGAAGAATAATGCGCAGACGCTGGAGTCGGCCCGCGAAATTGCCCCGGGCGATACCGATCAGCTGGGCCGTCTGCCGCTGGAGACTTTGGACCAGCTGGCCCAGGAGGAGTTGGTCTCTACCGATGAGTCCATTCGCCGCGGCAAGGAGGAGCTCAATATCGCGCTTTCCGAGTTCGGCCCAGAGCGCGTGCGCCCATTTACCAAGGCGATGAACCACTCCACCTCTACCCTGCAAAAGGCTTTCCACCTGCGCCAGCGCTTGGATGATGCCGTGCCGGAATCCCCGGCCGAGCGCCGCCAGATGCTGGTAGAAATCGTCTCCTCCTGCGGCCAGGCCGATGATGCCCTCGATGCGCAGGCCGAGGAGTTTGCCAAGATGCGCGATCTGCTCATCCACTCCGACGAAAAGCTAGATGAGCTCACCCAGCGCACCGTGGGCCTGCGCGCCCGCCTGCCGGAGGCCGAATCCACATTGGCCGGCTTGAAGTCCAACTATGACGAGCACGTACTCTCCTCCATTGCCGATAACCCCGAGCTTGCCGCCGCTTCCCTGGATGAGGCCGAAAAGCTCTTGGACAAGGCCCGGAAGGTCCAAGAGCAGCCGGCCGGCCAACAAGGCCCGCTCGTGGGACTAATTCGCGATATCGAGCACGCCTGCGAGATGACGGACCGCCTCATTTCCGGCGTGGAAAATGCCGAGGAGAATATCGCCACCGCGCGTGGCAACCTCGAGGGGCTTATCGCCGAGGTAGAAGGCGAGATCGACGAGGCCCGCGAACTCGAGCGCCAGGGCAAGGCCCAGGGAACCACCGCGGATTGGGACGCCCTCGAGGATCTGCTCGGCCGCGCCGGCACCGCCGTCAACAAGGCCAAGGCCCACGGCCAGCAGGATCCTCTGGGCCAGCACACCGCGCTGACCTCTATCGATACCCAACTAGATGAAGCGCTCGACCGCGTGCGCGAAAAGACCTCCACGCACGCGCGCCAGCTGGATCTCTTCCGCCAGCAGATTTCCGTAGCGGAATCCAATATCCAGGCCGCAGAGGACCTCATTTCCTCCCGCGGGCGCATCATTGGCTCGGGTGCGCGCACCGCGCTTGCCGACGCCAAACGTCTCCACGCCCAAGCCCTCCACACCGAGCGCAGCGATATCCGCGCCGCTCTCCAGTCCTCCCGCGAGGCGGTGGCCGCCGCCCAGGCGGCGCTGCAGCGCGCCAAGGATGACATCGACGAGCACCGTCGCCGCCAGCAGCGCCAGCAGATGGGCAACGCCGCCGGCAATGTCGTGACCGGTATGGTCCTTGGCCAAATGCTCAGTGGCGGCCGCGGCTTCGGCGGTGGTTTCGGAGGCGGCGGCTTCGGTGGGGGCAGCTTTGGCGGTGGAGACTTCGGCGGTGGCGGCGGAGGCGGCTTCCGCGGCGGCTCCTTCTAGCCCGCCCATTCCGCCTAGCCTGCCCAGTCCGCCCCCACGGCCCGGCAGCCCTGCCCTAGGCTCGCGCGCGGGTGCCCCGGCTCCCAGCTCTCCCCGGCGCTGGGCTAGGTGCGCAGGGTGCGCGGGGTGGCGTCGAGAAGCAAGCAGGCGTAGCTCAAGAAAATGGCGTCGAGCTCCGGCAGCTCGCCCACGCCCACGCCCACGCTCACGCGCAGACCATCGCCGGCCGGCGCGGTGCTGGCAACCTCGGCGCCCGCGACGCGGGCCACGATGCGACGCTCGCGACGGAAGGGGTTGCGGCGCTCGAGAAGGTACTCCCGGTCGGCGCAGGTCGCGCGCAGGCGGGTGACGGTAATCCCGGCCTGGGTGACCGAGAAATCCTCGCCCGCGGCGGTCTGCGCGCGCAGGAAGAACTGCGGGGAGGAAGAATCCAGCGAGGATTCTACTGCGAGGCGCTCGCCGGCCGCGGTGGCAAGCACGCCGTCGCGCACTGAGGCAAGCTCGTGCCCCTCGGCGTTGGTGAGCGCGCCCGCGCGCCAGGTCCACTGGATAGGCATTAGAGGACGAATAGTGCGACGAGGGCGACGATGGATGCCAGAACCAAGGTGATGATCCAGGCCCAGGCTTTGCCTTGTGTGGTGGCATCCAAGATGACGCGGGTAAACCAGCTTAGGCCGGCGATTTCCGCGGCGGTCAGGCCCTCGGCATCGTGCTCGAATTCGAGGATAGCCTTGCGCACGCCGGAATTGCGGGCGGTAAACTGCCCTACCTTTTCGTCATCGACGTCATCGATGATCCAGTCGCCGCTGTTTTCGTTGATGAAGGTAAACGTTCGGCCGTTGAGCGATGCCTCTAGACGCTTGTCGCGGCCGGGGCGGCCGGCGAGGCGGTAAATGGAGCCATCGGCAAGCGTGGCAGAAGCGCCAAGGTCACTGACCTCGGTGCGCCAGAAGTGGCCGTCCACCTCTGCGGAATGCTCCGAGAATACGCCCAGCTGCTCCGGGCCATCTTCGGCCAAGAGCACGGGCTTTGTGCGATCGGAGCGATCCCAGCTGGTGTAATGCATCCCTAGCACCCAATCAGGCGGGCAGCGAGATAAGCCTCGAGGTCATCGAGCTTCACGCGCTCCTGCTCCATGGTGTCGCGCTCGCGCACGGTTACGGCATCGTCTTCGAGGGTGTCGAAGTCGAAGGTGACGCAGAACGGGGTGCCGATCTCATCCTGGCGGCGGTAGCGGCGGCCGATGGCACCGGAAACGTCAAAGTCCACGTTCCAGTAAGCGCGCAGCTTATCGGCCAGCTTGCGGGCAGGCTCGGAGAGCTCTTCCTTCTTGGACAGCGGCAGTACGGCCACCTTGATCGGTGCCAGGCGGCGGTCCAGGCGCAGGACGACGCGCTTATCGGTGCCGCCCTTGGCGTTGGGAGCTTCTTCCTCATCGTAGGCATCCACCAGGAAGGCCATCATGGAACGGCCCAGGCCGGCGGCCGGCTCGATAACGTACGGGATCCAGCGCTCGTCATTGGCCTGGTCGTAGTAGGACAGGTCCTCACCCGAGCCCTTGGCGTGAACGGAAAGGTCATAGTCCGTGCGGTTGGCCACGCCCTCCAGCTCGCCCCACTTAGAGCCCTTGAAGCCAAAGGCGTACTCGACGTCCACGGTGCGCTTAGAGTAGTGGGAGAGCTTTTCCTTCGGGTGCTCGTACAGGCGCAGGTTTTCTTCCTTGATGCCCAGGTCCACGTACCAGTTGTAGCGGTCATCAATCCAGTACTGGTGCCACTCTTCGTCCTCGCCCGGCTTGACGAAGAACTCCATCTCCATCTGCTCGAACTCGCGGGTACGGAAGATGAAGTTGCCCGGGGTGATTTCGTTGCGGAAAGACTTGCCGATGTTCGCGATGCCAAACGGTGGCTTCATGCGCGAGGAGGTCATCACGTTCTTGAAGTTAACGAAGATGCCCTGTGCGGTCTCCGGGCGCAGGTAGTGCAGGCCCTGCTCATCATCGACTGGCCCCAGGAAGGTCTTGAGCAGACCGGAGAAGGCCTTCGGTTCGGTCCAGTCACCCGGCTGGCCGGTTTCTGGGTCATTGATATCCGCCAGGCCGTTTTCTGGCTCGTGGCCATGCTTTTCCTCATAAGCTTCAATGAGGTGGTCAGCACGGTAGCGCTTGCCAGTGTGGCGGGATTCCACCAGCGGGTCAGAAAAGACCTCGACGTGGCCGGAGGACACCCAGACCTGACGCGGCTGGATGACGGAGGTATCTACGCCCACGACGTCTGCGCGGGACTGCACCATGTGGCGCCACCACTGGCGCTTGATGTTTTCCTTGAGCTCTACGCCAAGAGGGCCGTAGTCCCACGCGGAGCGGGAACCGCCGTAAATTTCACCTGCCTGGTAGACCAAGCCGCGACGCTTACACAGGTTTACAACGGTATCGATGACGGATGCCATTAGTTTTCGGACTCCTCTGGTAGGGGACAGTCTTGACAATCTCGTTCAGTCTAACCCGAAGCACTTCCCGGCGGTGGGATTGGGGCATGAATTTAATCTGAAATAAATACAACGTATTGCACGTATCGGGTAATATAAGGGTGACCGACAGGTAATAGGTATTTAATTGAAGGTGACATTCCCTATGACGACCACTTACAAGGCCCCAAATACTTCTGCGGCTGCCGGCGTGATCGCTGCCCTCGATTCGCCCCTACGCATCGCCATCATTTCCCGCTTGGCCGAGCGCGATCACTTTGTCCATGAGCTGGTCAAGGCCACCGGCAAGTCCCAGCCCCTTATCAGCCAGCACCTGCGCGTGCTCAAGCAGGCAGGCATCGTGGACTCCGAGCGCAGCGGCCGCGAGGTAACCTACTCGCTCATTGCGCCGCAGGTTTTGGACCTGCTTGCCGACGCCGCCAGGATCGCCTCCTAGCCCCCTCTTCCGTGCATATAAAGCCGCCTGAGCATGCAGTTGTTGAAAAAGCACTGATAATATTGCGGTCATGGCTTTACACGACAGTATTCCCAAACTAGGCGCGCGCAATACCAAGCAGCGCACCGCAGTCGTCGAGGTGCTCCGGGAAATGGAGAAATTCTCCTCCGCTAAGGAGATCTACCACGAGCTTCAAGAGCGCGAGGAGAAGGTGGGCCTGACCACCGTGTACCGCACCCTGCAGTCCCTAACCGATATCGACGCAGTGGACGCACTCCACATGCCCAATGGCGAAACCCTCTACCGCCATTGCGAGACCGACGCCCATCACCACCACTTGGTATGCACTAAGTGTGGCCGCACCGAGGAGATCGACGGCGGCCCCATTGAAAAGTGGGCCACCTCCGTAGCGAAGGACTATGGCTTCGAGCTCACCGGCCACGATGCCGAGGTCTTTGGTATCTGCAGCGACTGCGCCGCCTCCGCGTAGGCGCCCTCGTTCCGCCTAGCGAAGCCACCACCCCCCCTAGCCTCAGTCTCCACCCCGGAGCCTGAGGTTTTCTTTTGTCGCACACAGTGGCAGCGCGTTACATGCCTAGGCTATAGCGCCGAGACTGCAATTAACTGCACGGCCACATTATTAACCAGGTGCACAATAAAGCCTGCACGCAGCGAATTGTGGAAACGAGTTACTAGCGCGCACCCCATTCCTAGAAAAGTCGCATACACCATGACCGGCGGCGCGATATGGGCAACACCAAATAACAGCGAGCTGAGGATCACGCTGGCAAACGCTGGGACGCTCCGATCCAAGTACCCCATCAGCAGGCGGCGGAACACAATTTCTTCCACCAGCGGTGCCAGTAAAAGGTAGCAAGCCAAAGAAACGACCACCATCACACCGCGCCCATCAGCTGCGGATGCATTTTCCGATGGCGATAACCCCAACAGTGGCCCCACAATCGCGGCTGCGACTCCAGCTACAAAAATAGCGAGAGGAACCTGCCACAATAAGTGCCAACCACGCCGGCCCAATGGAGGAAAGCCGAGACTAATTCCCCGCCGCTTGAGGTAATACACCAATGCCGCCGTCGGCACCACCACTGAAAAAGCAAGCGCAACGGGCATAATCGTACCCAATCCACGCGTAGCCAAGCCGGCCTTCAGCATGACAAAACTGTCACTACCAATAGAACATCCATGGCAATAATGGCCACTATTCCGATAAGCACGTCTTTTAGCCTGATGTCGTCTTCTGCCATGCCCCTACCCTAAAATTCCGCCACTCATCCTTAAGAATGAATTGAGCCTGAAAAGTAAAGCACCCTTTACAGTAAAGGACATTTGACATATGATAACTGTCAAGCACGCTTTACAACCACTTGTTACAGGAGAATTCCTTGGAGACCACCCGCTTTGGCCGCCCCAAGTTTGGCGGCACGCAAACCAAACTCATTACTTTGTCCGTGGCTGCAGGCGCAGCCATCGCAGCGGCAGCCGGTGCTCTTGTGGCCACGTTCGTACACGATGATTCCCCGCTACTAGCCTTTACCGTGTACGCACTGTGCCTACTGCCTGTTGCTACGACGGCTAGCTGGCTATTCATGGTGGATCAGTCCACCATTCGCGGAGCAACACCCGATCCGGAAAATTCAATCGAATCCCATTGGTATTCGCAGGCCTCCGAAAACACCCTGCACGTCATGCTTTTTGGCATTGGCGGCCTCGGCGTGGTCTCTTCTTTTTGGGACTTCCACGTTTCGGGCTCCCTGCTCACTATCATCTTGGGAGTCTTTGTGACCGGCACCTTTGGCATTAGCTACTTTGCCCACAAGCGGGCGGCAAGCTAAGCCATGGACAACCGGCTCAAAGAAATTCGCGAGAGCCAAGGTCTCTCCCAGCAGGGCTTGGCCACCGAGCTAGGCGTTTCGCGCCAAACGGTCATCAGTATTGAAAAAGGACGCTACGATCCTTCGCTCCCCCTCGCATTTCAGATCGCGCGCCATTTCTCCTGCCGCATCGAGGACATCTTTATCCCCGAGCTATAAACGCACACCGCTTCGCTGCTGCGCGTTACTTCTTAACGCCACCGAAGCGCCGGTCGCGTCGCGCGTACTCCTCGATGGCAGCGAAGAGATCCTCCGGGGTGAAGTCCGGGAAGAGCTTATCCTGGTAAATCATCTCCGCGTACGCGGACTGCCATAGTAGGAAATTGGAGGTGCGCTTCTCACCGGACGGGCGCAGGAAGAGATCCACATCCGGCATGTCCGGATCATAGAGATGCTGCGCGATGGTTTCTTCCTTAATATCGCGCGGGTTGAGCTCGCCGGCTGCAACCTGCTTAGCGATGTCCCGAAAACCATCCACCAGCTCTGCCCTACCGCCGTAGTTGACGCACATGGCCAAGGTCATATTGGTGTTATCCTTGGTCAGCTCCTGGGCAGCCTCGAGCTCCTTGATCACTGAGCGCCACAGGCGCGGGCGGCGGCCGGCCCACACCACTCGCACGCCACGCTCATTGAGCCACTCGCGCTGGCGGCGCAACACGTCGCGGTTAAAGCCCATGAGGAAGCGGACCTCCTCAGGGCTGCGGCGCCAATTCTCCGTAGAGAAGGCATAGGCCGAAAGATAAGGAACGCCGGCGGCAAGGCAGGCATCGACGACGTCAAGAAGCACGGCTTCGCCGCGCCTATGCCCCTCGGTGCGCTTCATGCCCTTCTCTTGGGCCCAGCGGCCATTTCCGTCCATGACCAGCGCAATATGGCGCGGCAGGAACTCATCCGGGATATTCGGCGGGGTCAAAGTGCGGTTCGGGTCTGGCGTAATCACGGGCTATATTCTACTGCTCCATAACCTGCAATGCGGAAACATTGCGCTCCATGTGCCACTGCAGGTGCGCCCGCGCTAGGCGGTTCCCCTCCTGCTTTTGCGCATTCGTGGGCTTCGTCGGATAGTTATGCGCTAAAAGCCACAGGTGATGCAGGGTTTCCGGATCCACCTCGGCCGCACCTGGCGGCCGGCATTCGTGGCACGCCGCCCCGCCGACCGCCGGGTGAAAGGCGTGGTGCGGGCCGGGCCGGTTGCACTGGGCACAGTTGAACAGGCTCGGCGCCCAGCCGGCATGCGCCATCGCCTGCAGCAAAAAGGCATCCAGCGCCATGGTTGGGTCCGCGGTTTGCAGCTGCTCCAAGGTCGCGGTGACGGATTCGTAGAGGTAGGGGTCATGGGCGGCGTCGGCAAAAGCAAGGCGCTCTGCCGACTCCAGTACCGCGCAGGCTGCCGTGTAGCGCTCATAGTCCTCGATGAGGCGCGCGCCAAAGTAATCCACCGTATCCGCTTGGGAAATGGTGGCTAGATTTTTGCCCACATACAGCTGGACATCGAGGTTGACGAAGAGCTGCAGGCGCGAGCCAAAGCGGGACTTTGCCCGGCGCACGCCCTTGGCCACCGCGCGCACGAGGCCGTGATCGCGGGTAAGCAGGACTATGACGCGATCGGCCTCACCAAAGTCATAGGTGCGGATGACCACTGCGCGGTCACGATAGTTCTCGCGCATAGTGGTTTAAAACCCGAGCCTGCCCAGCGACTTCGGGTCAGACTGCCAATTTTTCAACACCTTGATGCGCAGATCCAAGTACACGTTTTGGCCCAGCAGCTTAATAATTTCCTTGCGGGCGTTGCCCACAATGCGGCGGAAGCGCAGGCCGTCCTTGCCCTCGATAATGCGCTTTTGGCCGGGGCGTTCCAAGTACAAAATGGCGTGGATATCCAGCACGCCCTCGCGGGTGCGCGACGGCAGCATCTCATCAACCTGCACCGCCACCGAATGTGGCAGCTCCGCCTTCAAGCCGGACAGGGCGGCCTCGCGAATGAGTTCCTCGATGCGCTTTTCCTGGCCCTCATCGGTGATGTGGTCATCCGGGTAGAACTTCGGGCCTTCTGGCAGGTGGTCCACGATGACCTGCACCAGCTCATCCAGTTGCACGCCCTCCTTGGAGGACACCGGTATGACTACCGCATTCGGGTCATCCTGGGTAAGCAGTTCGTGCAGGGCCAGCAGCTGGGCGCCTACCTGGTCCTTGCTGGCCTTATCCAGCTTGGTGACGATGCCGATGATCGGGGTCTTTGGCGCGATGCTGCGCACGTTTTCCAGAATCCAGCGGTCACCCGGGCCAATCTTTTCATCGGCCGGGATGGTCAGGCCGATTACATCTACATCGGCATAGGTGTCTTTCACTACCTCGTTGAGGCGCTCACCCAAGAGGGTGCGCGGACGGTGCAGGCCCGGCGTATCCACGACGATGACCTGGGCATCATCGCGGTGGACCAAACCGCGAATGGTGTGGCGGGTAGTCTCCGGCTGGTCAGCGGTAATCGCAATCTTTTGCCCCACCAGGGCATTAGTCAGCGTGGATTTACCGGTATTCGGACGGCCGACAAAGGACACAAAGCCCGAACGGAATCCCTCCGGGGTATCGGTGTATTGCGAATAATCAAGCGGGGCTGCCGTATTCTCGGCGCCTTCCGGCACGGCATCATCGGGGTCTTCTGGCAGACCCTCGAATGCCGCATCAAACTGTGCATCAAAATCAGAACTCATTACCCGCAATAATAGCCCACAGAGCCAAAAACTCCGATTACTTCACGGCAATTTCTACCAGGTACATAGAGTAGGGCTAATCTATGGAGAAGCCTCTCTCCCCAGCACAAACCGTGCTCACTCTCCGAAAGGTCCCTTCATGCCCCGCAAGTCCCCTGCCCTATTTTTGGGCGCTGCACTTACTCTCTTCCTCTCCGCATGCTCCTCTCCAGATTCTGAACCGTCCCCAGAGACGAGCACGAGTCCCTCCGCAACCTCTTCTTCCAGCACCTCCAGTTCTTCAACCACCACTTCTTCTACCACCAGCAGTGAAGAGGCCATGACTGAAGAACCTGCAGAAAGCGTCGCTTCCGAGCCGGAGACCCAACCCCAAGCCGTGGCTGCCGAGCCGGAGCTGCTGTATTGCGATCCGGGAAACTTGACCATCATCGGTACCTTTTCTGACGGCACGCAAAGGCCCACAGAGCTATGCGATACCCCCGCTCACCGCCGATCTGCACGCGCAGAAGGAGTCTGCGGCAGTCTGGACGGGCGGTATAAATACCCCGACGAATGGGCAGAACTGTGCAATGGAGGTCTTCCACCTTCCGATTCGGACTATCCCGATAGCTACGGCGATATAGATGCAGGTTACGCACCAGAGTCTGGCGCGGTTACGGATGCGCCAGCCGATTCGGATACGGGTGCGGTTGGAGGCTACGAGTATTAACAGATAGAAGGCAGAGCGTTAAGCAACGTCAAAGCCCTGCACCCGTCAATCGGGTGCAGGGCCTTGGTGGTGGATTAGCAGGGCTTACTTAAACTCGTCCGGCAGTGGGCCGAGCTGCGGGCCGTCTGGGTAGTACTTCCAGCCGTCCTTGATGCGGACGTCGTCAGCCCAAGGAAGTTTGTACTCGCCCTTGGCCAAGTCCTCGACCCAGGTGAGATAGTTGTCAGTCTTGCCACCGGGGTAGCCCACGTACCCACGGTTGCCCAAGTTGAAGATGTTGTTTTCTAGGCCCCAATTGATGCGGGCCTTGTCAGCCAGCTCAGGGAAGATTTCGGCGGTGACGATTTCTCCGGGATTGCGGTGGCCCTCAGAAATCATGTGGCCATCGTAGTTGCAGACGTTGCCTTCACCGAAGTAGTAGAAGGTGTTGTCGTAGCCAGCCAGGTTTACGGAGGCGGTGTACATCAGGTTTTGGAAGGCATTGGTCTTATTGGTCATGATCCACTGATCCTGGGTTTGCGTGGAGTAGCCAGAGATGCGGATATAGACGTTGGCGCCCTTGTATGCAGCCTCGCGTGCGAGCTCAGGGAACATGCCGTCGTGGCAAATGTTTACAGCGAGCTTGGAGCCCTTCGGGCCGTCGCAAACCGGCATGCCCAAATCGCCCGGGTACCAAGGCTCGATGGGGGTCCATGGCTGCAGCTTGCGGTAGTGCAGGGCGATTTCGCCGTCGGAGTTGATGATGATGGCGGTATTAAAAGGAGGCTTTCCTTCCTCATGGTTTGGCTCCATGATGGAAAAGACGCCCCAGACATCATTGTCCTTGCAGGCCTGCTTGAACTGGTCCACCTTTGGGTCATCGAGGCCGATGAGGAATTCATCATAGGACCAAATCTTGGTGTTGAGACCGGAGGATGAATATTCCGGGAAGACAATAAGGTCGAGGTCTGGGTAGCCCGCCTTGGTGGAACCCACCATGCGGCAGATTTCGTCCACGCTGGCTTGGACGTCTTCCGGGGTATTGACCACGGGAACGGGGTACTGCATGAGGGCCATCAACAGGCCGTCGGGGGATGCGCTGATGCTGCCGGTGCTGGACATGGTGGACTCCTATCGCAAAGTAGATGATGTGACGGGAGCCATATTACTGATGTTGTAGTAGTGCGTCACACTATTCATCCAGAGAAGTAGTCTCGCATGAGAGACTCACCGGACGTCGCTGTTAATGGAATAAAAGGGCCGAGCTGAGGGGAAATTCTCAGCTCGGCTGAAACCCGATAAATCTGGCAGATGACGCCTAAGCGTGGATTAAAGCTCCTCAGCGTGGAACTGCATGCGCGGGTGTGCAAAGACGTCCTGGGACTGGATGAGTTGAAGCTCGGCAGTCTCTGCCTCGTAGGTGTTTTCCAGCAGGTCATATACGGAAGAGGCGGTACGGCGCAGGGACTCCTTGACGTCGCTGGTCTCGGTGTAGTGGCCGGTAAACAAGGCGGCGGTGACGTCGCCGGAGCCGTTGCGCTTGAACGGCAACAGTGGCGTGGACACCAAGAAAGCGCGGTCGCCGTCAACGGCGAGCATCTCAATCTGGTCGTCGGCAGTCTCGGGGCGCTTAACGGAGGTGACCAGCACGGTCTTCGGTCCGATTTCCTGGGCCTTCTTTACTGCGGCGAGGGTCTCGTCCAGGGTGCCAACCTCGGAATCGGTAAGGTAGCCCAGCTCAAACTGGTTGGGGGTGATGATATCGGCGACGGGCACAACGCGATCGCGCAACAACGGCGGAATCTCATCGGAGACAAAGCAGCCGGACTTAGCATTGCCCATCACCGGATCACAGGCGTAAAGGGCCTTGGGGTTGGCGGCCTTGATGCGGCGGACGGTTTCCACGATGGCGTCGGCAATGTCGGCGCCGCCCTGGTAGCCGGAAAGGATGGCGTCGATCTGCGGGAAAGCGCCGCGCTTTTCAATGCCATCGATGATGGAGGTGACATCGCTAGCCGGAATCATCGGCCCGCCCCAGTCGCCGTAGCCGGTGTGGTTGGAAAAATTCACCGTGTGGACCGGCCATACTTCATGGCCGGCGCGCTGCAGGGGAAAGACGGCCGCGGAGTTGCCAACGTGGCCGTAGGTGACATGGGACTGGATGGAAAGGATAGTCATAGGTTTCCATTGTGCTACGCGGCGCACGCGCTCACAAAAGAAAAGACAAAATTATTCCTCCGGGCATCCCTGCGGCTCCCCCACCGCAGGGATGCCTCCGCCGGGAACCTGCTTGTCCAAGTTGGCGCGTTCGGCGGCGTCGGGAAAAGCCTTAGGGCCGGAGGGCTTGGGCTGATAGGAAACTCCGCGCTCGGCCGCATCGTCGTACCAATCCGCGAGCAACTCGTTTTGGCGGCCGAACATTTCCTTCTCCTCGGCCGGAGTGGAGTGGTCATAGCCCAGCAGGTGCAGGCAACCATGGACAGTAAGCAGGGCCAGTTCGTGGCCCAGGGAATGTCCGGCGGCTTCTGCCTGGCGCAGGGCAAACTCGGGGCACAGCACAATATCGCCGAGCATTGCTGGGCCTGGATCGGCGGCATCGGGGCGGCCGCCACCAGCGATGGCACCGGGGGTGAGCTCATCCATGGGGAAGCTCATGACATCGGTGGGGCCTTCCAGATCCATCCAGCGCACGTGGAGGTCCTCGATTGTCTTCAAATCCACACACGTGATCGTGCACTCGGCATCGGGGTTGATGTCCATGGCGCCGAAAGCATAAGAGGCGACGTCAATCAGCATCTCCTCGTTGACGCCTTCGAAGCCGGATTCATTGAGAAACTCGATACTCATTCCATTCCCTCGTATTCAGCGGCTTTCTTATTATCAAAGGTCTCATAGGCATTGACGATGCGCCCGACCAGTTGGTGGCGCACCACGTCCCTAGAGCCCAGGTCCGCGAAGTGGATATCCTCCACGTTGCGCAGGATGCGGCGTACGATGCGCAGGCCGGAAACCTGACCATGCGGGAGGTCTACCTGCGAGATATCACCGGTGACCACGATCTTGGTGCCAAAGCCCAAGCGAGTGAGGAACATCTTCATCTGCGCCGGCGTAGTGTTTTGGGCCTCATCAAGGATGACAAAGGCATCGTTCAACGTGCGGCCGCGCATATAGGCCAGCGGGGCGACCTCGATGATGCCGGCCTCCATGAGCTTGGGGATCATCTCTGGGTCGAGCATGTCCCGCAGGGCGTCATAAAGCGGGCGCAGGTAAGGGTCAATCTTGTCATTGAGCGTGCCCGGCAAAAAGCCGAGCTTCTCCCCTGCCTCCACGGCCGGGCGAGTGAGAATGATGCGCGAGACCTGCTTGGCCTGCAGGGCCTGTACAGCTTTGGCTACCGCGAGGTAGGTCTTGCCGGAACCGGCCGGGCCGATGCCGAAGACCACCGTATTATCGTCGATGGCTTGTACGTATTCAGACTGGCCCACCGTCTTCGGGCGAATGGCTTTGCCGCGGCGCTTAACGATGTCCGCCGCCAGCGCCGCCGACACCGACTGCGGCGCCTCCACGGCCACCATGTCCATGGTGTGCTTGACCGTATCGGTAGACACGGCGTGGCCGCGGCGGGCGATGGCCTCGAGCTCATCGAGGATCTTGGCGGCACGGGCCACCTCATAATCAGGACCGGTGACGGTGACGACATTGCCGCGGGCAAAAAGGTCCGCATCCAGGCGGTTATTGAGCACGCGCAGGTTATCGTCCGCACTACCCAGCACGCTGCTGACGTAGGCGGAATCTAGCTCACATTTCTTCGTGATGATAGGCACGTGCTTTAGGCTACCAGCGCCGCCTACCAACGCTCGGTGCGCATGCCGATTGCCGCTAGCGCCACCATTGCCGCACTCGCCGTGCGCAGCACTTCCGGGCCGAGCTTGATGGGTGTGGCGCCGGCTTCTTTGAGGCGATCGAGCTCGGCGTCCCCGATGCCGCCCTCGGGCCCGACGAGCAGGACGACATTGTCCGTCAGCGGCACGTCCTTGATGGAGACGGTTGCTTCCTCGTGTAACACGAGCATAGTGGGGGCGTTGGAGGAAGCGCCGTCGCGGCCACCGGTGAGCTCTTGAACGAGCTGCGGGGTGGTCAGCGGGCCGCGCACCTGGGGGATGCGAGCGCGGCGGGATTGCTTGGCTGCGGAATCGGCGGCCGCCTGCCACTTAGCCACCGCTTTGGGTGCCTTCTTGCCGTCCCATTTAGCCACGCAGCGATCCGCCTGCCAGGCGATGATCTCATCGGCGCCGGCTTGGGTGGCGAGATCCACGGCGAGTTCGGCACGCTCGGATTTCGGGATGGCTTGCACCACGGTCACGCGCGGGGTGGGCTCGGGCGCGGTGTCGATGGAGTCGACCGTGCCTTCCAAGGAGTCCTTGCCCGAGGTAGCGGTGATGGTGAGGGTGAGGCGGGTACCGGTGCCGTCGATAAGCTCGAGGCGCTCGCCCTCCCCCATGCGCTTGACCGTCACGGCGTGGCGGGCCTCCGGGCCGGAAAAGCTGAAGGCCTCGCCGGCGCGCGCGGCGGAAAGATCCGGGTGGATGAAGACGGGCAGCGACATTAGCGGCGGAACTTATCGCGGAGGCGGCTGAAGAAGGATTCCTCCTGACCATCGCCGGTGGTACGCACGCGCGCGCCCTCGTCGCGGGAGTTGCGGATCTTCTCCAGGGATTCGCGGGTCTTGCGATCCAGGTCCTTCGGCACAACGACGTCCACGTGGGCAAAGAGGTTACCGTAGCCATCGGTACGCAGGCGCGGCATGCCGGCGCCATCGACCTTGATGGACTCGCCCGGCTGGGTGCCCGGCTCGATATCGATGGTGAGCTCTTCGCCACTTAGCTGGTCGATGGTGAAGTTGGTGCCCAAGGCGGCATCAATCATCGGCACGCGCACGGTGAGGTTCAAGTCATCAGCATTGCGCTGGAAGACGGGGTGCTCCTCTGTGTGGACCTCAACATAGAGGTCGCCGGCCGGGCCGCCGCCGTGGCCTACCTCACCCTGGGAGGCCATGCGGATACGCATGCCATCATTGATGCCGGCCGGGATATTAACGGTGATATCGCGGCGCTTCTTCACGCGGCCATCGCCGGCGCAGTGGTTGCACGGATCGGTGATGACCTCGCCAAAGCCCTGACACTTCGGGCACGGGCGGGTGGTCATGACGTTGCCCAGGAAGCTGCGCTGCATCTCCTGGATTTCACCCATGCCATTGCAGTTATCACAGGTAACCGGCTTGGCCTTGGACTCGGAACCGGTACCACCGCAGCTATCGCACAGCACCGCGGTATCCACGGTGACCTTCTTCTTCAGGCCGGTGTAGGCCTCCTCCAGGGTGATGCGGGTGCGCAGCAGGGCATCGTTACCCGGCTGGACGCGGGACTTCGGGCCGCGGGAGCCGCCGGCCCCGCCGCCAAAGAACTCGGCGAAGATATCGCCTAGGCCGCCGCCACCGAAGCCACTAAAGCCACCGGCGCCGGCACCGGCGCCACCCTGCTCCATGGGGTCGCCGCCCATATCCACGATTTGGCGCTTTTGCGGATCCAGCAGGACCTCCTGGGCCAGAGCGGCATCGCGGAACTTCTCCGCGGCAGCTTCATCATCCGGGTTTAGATCCGGGTGATACTTGCGGGCCATTTTGCGGTAGGCCTTCTTAATCTCCTGGTCAGTTGCGTTTTTATCAACACCGAGGATGCCATAATAGTCACGAGCCACTGTAAGAGATATTCCTTCTAATTCGTCTTGTCGGGGTTAACTTGAAAAAATTATGCGCGGCCAGCCAGTTTACTCGCACTGCTCGCCGGCCAAAATTTCGCTCACATACCGTGCAACGGCAGAGACCTTAGAAATTGTTCCCGAGTAATCCATAAAGGTAGGCCCCACCACGCCGAGACCACCCAGTGTGGCTACCTCATCGCCGGTGCCAAGGCCATAGCCCGTAGCTACCACGGAGGCTTGGCGCAGCTGGTCTTCCTCGTTTTCCTCGCCGATAACCACGGAGACGTTGCCGAGATCCGGCACGCGGGCGAGCAGCTTGAGGACGACGACCTGTTCTTCTAACGCCTCGATAATCTTGGGCAAGCCTTCTGGGAACTCGCGCGCCACACGCGTCAGGTTGGAGGCACCGGCCATAATCAGCCGGTCGGAGGGCTGTTCCACGAGGGTCTCGATGAGCGTGGTGGCCACCTTGAGCACGTGGTGGCGGATATCCAAGGGGGCGTCATCGACGAGGTGGGCGAGCTTCACGGAGGCGTCGCTAAGCGTCTTGCCTACCAGCGCGCTATTGACGATGTCGCGCAAGCGGAAGGTCTGATCCTGGTCGATGATTTCATCGAGCTCCACATTGCGCTGGTCCACGCGGCCGTTATCGGTGATAAGCACCAGCAACAGGCGCACCGGGGATAGCGCCACGACCTCACAGTGTTTAACACGCGAGACCTTGAGGTTGGGCAGCTGGACGACGGCCGCCTGCTTTGTCACCTGCGCCAGTAGCTGCACCGAGCGGCGCAGCACATCCTCTAAGTCCACGCCGCCTTCCAAGAAGTTGAGCATCGCGCGGCGCTCTGGGGCCGAAAGCGGCTTAACCTCATGGAGGGAGTCAACGAAGTGACGGTAGCCCTGCTGGGTGGGCACGCGGCCGGAGCTGGCGTGCTGCTGGGAGATAAGGCCCTGGGACTCCAGCACGGCCATGTCATTGCGGATGGTGGCCGAGGAGACGCCCAATTGGTAGCGCTCCAAGAGCGACTTAGAGCCAACGGGCTCCTGGGAGGCAATATAGTCCGCCACGATGGCGCGCAGGACTTCCTTGCGGCGGGCATCGGTTGAGGTAGACACTATGGCGCTCCTATTCGCTTGGCTATTTCACGTGCTTTCCAGTTTAGACGGGAGGGGGATTAGGTTTCTTCGGCGACGAGGAGATCGGTGATGATGCCATCGGCCAGCAAGCGGCCGGGCTTGGTGATGCGTACGCGATCGCCGGCGCGCTCGAGCAGACCGCGGCCGATGAAGCGCTCAAGGGCCGGGGCAGCGTGGGCATCGAGCCAGGCCTCCGGGATGCCCTCGCGCAGGCGCAGGCCGAGCATGATTTTCTCCATGTGACGGTCGGCGTCAGTAAGCGTTTCGGTTTCTTTGATGGGCAGTTCTCCGCGGCCGAGGGCGTCAATATAGCGCGAGGGGTGCTTGACGTTAAAGAAACGTTCGTTGCCCAAATGCGAGTGGGCACCGGGGCCTGCGCCCCACCAGTTGCCGTCTACCCAGTAGATGCGATTGTGCTCGCACTCGCCACCGGGCTTAGACCAATTGGAAACCTCGTACCACTCAAATCCTTCCGCCTCGAGGGTGGTAGAAATCATCTCGTAGCGCCGGGCTAGCACGTCCTCATCGGGGGCAGGCAGGATACCTTTCTTGACCT
This sequence comes from Corynebacterium marquesiae, assembly GCF_030229635.1. Lineage (NCBI taxonomy): Bacteria > Bacillati > Actinomycetota > Actinomycetes > Mycobacteriales > Corynebacteriaceae > Corynebacterium > Corynebacterium marquesiae. The sequence goes on along the minus strand of NZ_JASPII010000004.1, from coordinate 117,885 downwards.
TGCGCGCCATGCGGGTGCCGTCTTCTACGATGAGCGAATAAGCACTGACGTGGTCTACGCCGGTTTCTAGCACTCGGTCGAGCGTCTCGCGCACGTTGTCATCGGTTTCGGTGGGCGTGCCATAGATCATGTCCAGGTTGACGTGCTCGAAGCCGGCGGCGCGGGCCTCGCGAGCAGCGGCGAAGGCGCGGCCGGGGGTATGGGCGCGTTCCAGGACTTGGAGGACGCCGGGGGATGCGGACTGCATGCCGAGGCTGATGCGGGTATAGCCGGCGTCGGCAAGCTGGGCGAAATACTCCGGTGAGGTGGACTCCGGGTTGGATTCGGTGGTGACCTCCGCCCCTGGCGCCAAGCCGAAGGTGGAGCGGACGGTATTGAGGATCCGGGTCAGCCCCTGCCCGCCCAGCAAGGAAGGCGTGCCGCCGCCGATGAAGACGGTCTCGGCCGGGCGGCCTACGCGCGCGGCCGCCAACTCCAGCTCGCGGTCCAAGGCATCCAGATAAGGTCCGGTGAGATCGCGCGGGCTGCCCAACTCGCCCGGAGTATAGGTATTGAAATCGCAATAGCCACAGCGAGTGGCGCAGAAGGGAACGTGAATATACAGCCCGAAGGGTTCAGTCATGGATAAAACCCTAATAGGGAGGGAACAAAATGGCTGAAATGGGGGTTAAGCATGTAGTATGTTTCCATCTTCCCAAGTAGAAAGGCACCCTCAGTGGAACCTCCGAGTCGATGTCCCTACCTCCTTTTAGGCGGTGGGGAGTAAATCATGTTATCGGCAATTGTGATGATCCTGGCCGGCTTCGTAGTCATCGGCCTCATCATCGTCGCGAATGCATACTTCGTGGCCCAGGAATTTTCTTTCATGTCCGTGGACCGCACACAGCTGCGGACCCAGGCTGCTGAGGGGGATAAAACAGCACAGCGCGCGCTGGCTATTACCCAGCAGACCTCCTTCATGCTCTCCGGCGCGCAGCTTGGTATTACGATTACCGGCCTGCTCATCGGCTATGTCGCGGAGCCGCTCGTAGGCCAGGGACTAGGTACGTTACTCGGCGGCGTCGGTGTTCCGTCCGCGGTGTCTGTCACCGTGGGCACCATCGCGGCGCTTTTCATCTCCACGATTGCAACCATGCTCTTCGCGGAACTTTTCCCCAAGAACTACACCATCGCCGCGCCCATGAAGACGGCGCGCTGGCTGGCCGCATCCACACAAATCTACCTGCGGATTTTCGGCTGGCTCATCCACTTCTTTGAGTATTCTTCCAATGCCATCCTCAAGGTCTTTGGCATCGAGCCGGTAGAAGACGTAGACTCCTCCGCCACCGCCGATGACCTGGAATCCATCGTGGATTCCTCCCACGAGGCTGGCGATCTGGATGAAAATACCTACATGGTGCTAGACCGTCTGCTGGACTTCCCTGAGCACGACGTAGAGCACGCCATGATCCCGCGCTCCCGCGTGGACGTCATTGATCCGGACACCACCCTTGGTGAGGTTCGCGAGATGATGTCTACCGACCACACGCGCTACCCCGTCATCGATGACGAACATAACCCGGTGGGTGTGGTGCATCTTATCGACGTCCTAGGAAGCGACCTTCCCGCCGCCACCAAGGCCACCAGTATCATGCAGGAACCCGTGGTGGTCCCTGAGCTGATGCCGCTGCCGGATGTCGTGGACGAGCTGCGCGATAGTGACCAAAAGATGGCCTGTGTCATCGATGAATACGGTGGCTTCGTAGGCATCGTGACCATGGAGGACTTGGCCGAGGAAATCTTGGGCGATGTCACCGATGAGCACGATATCGAAGAAACCGAGGAAATCACCGAGCAGGACGATTCCCACTGGGTGGTGGATGGCGATACGCCGATTGATGAAATCGAGCGCGCCATCGGCCACGACCTGCCTGAGGGCGACTTTGAGACCGTCGCTGGCCTCATCATCGCCCACTCCGGTGCGCTGCCTGAGGTAGGCGAGGAACACACCATCCAGCTCGAAGCCGAGCCCGATGACTGGGTGGACCACGATGAGGCGCCCGTTCGCTCCATCCGCCTGCGAGTGCAAGAGGTGGACCGCCACGTGCCGTCCGTCCTTGCCATCGAGCTGGTGGAGGATTACTCCGACCACTCCGATGATGACGCTAAGAAGGAGGATGCATAATGACCGAATCTTGGTGGTTTAACCTCCTCGTTACCCTGCTCATCATCGCCGCTTCCGGCTTCTTTGTGATTATCGAGTTCTCCTTGATGGGCGCTCGCCGCAACCGTTTGGAAGAGGATGCGGAAAACTCCCGCACCGCCCGCGCCGGCCTGCGCTCGCTCAATGAGCTGACCATCATGCTCGCCGGCGCGCAGCTGGGCATTACCGCCGCCACCTTTGTGCTAGGCGCTGTGACCAAGCCCTGGGTGCACCACCTGCTCATGGCACCGTTGGAGGCCGCGGGACTACCGCTGGGCATCGCCGACGTCGTTAGCTTCCTCCTCGCACTCTTCATCGTCACCTTCCTTCACCTCGTGCTGGGTGAAATGGCGCCGAAGTCCTGGGCGATTACCCACCCGGAGACCGCCCTGCAGTTCATCGCGGTCCCCGCACGTGGCTTCGTGTGGATCTTCCGCCCGCTGCTGAAGTGGATCAACGTCATGGCCAACAAAATGGTGTCCCTAGCCGGCGAAGAGCCTGTCGACCGCGCCGGTGCGGCCGGCTACGACGCCGAAACCCTGCGCACCTTGGTCGAGCACTCCCGCGAGACCGGTGCGTTGGACGATGAGTCTGCTAACCAGATTTCTGATGTCATCGAGTTGGAAAACTCCACCGTTGGTGCCATGGCTCGCGAGCATGGTTCTGAGGTAGTGCCCCTGCCTTCCGACGCCACCGTGGAAGACCTCCAAGACCTCGTTGTGCGCAAGAACATCATGCGCGTGCTGGTCTTCCCTAAGGACTCCCGCGTCCCGCGCGTGGTCCACGTGCGCGATACCTTGCTGGCAGAACCAGAGACCCCGGTTCTCGAGTTCTCCCGCCCTGCCCTGTCCGTGTCTTCTTCCACCACCGTCCAGAAGACTCTGGACCATATGCGCGCTCGCAACGAGCAGCTTGTCATGGTGGGCAAGGCCGATAAAGACAATGCCGTATGGATCCTTACCTGGGATGACATCATGGGCCAGCTATGGCCGCAGATTACCGAGCAGCTAGATAAGGTCACCCCTCCCCCAGCCGTCTAGTTCCTGCCGCGACCTCGCCCGCGCCCACTTCTTTGTGGCCGGCGCGGGCTTTGCCGTTTTCGCACCCGCGCGCAAGGGATGTCGTCCCCGATTGTGGATAACTGTGGCCGCAACTTTCCCAGCCGCCACTTCGCTCACTCGCCTTTCTCTGGGGCCTTGTTATCCACAGGCCCGGCCGCCACCTCCTCGCGCCGGCCGGCAACGTGCCCTTTCCTAGGAGGCATGACACCACCACTGACCAATATCGACTCTATCCGCGCCAACCACCCCACCTTCTGGACCGACCTGAAAAACGGCACCTACCTCAAACTCGCACCGCGCATCGCAGTCCGGCGCGATCACTACCATTACCTCGACTTCCCCTCCCAGCTGCGCCTGCGCGCCATCGCCGCCGCCCGCAGCGCCTATACCGCGGTGCTCATCTCCAAGTCCGCCGCCCGCGTGCACGGACTGTGGGTCATCGCCACAGCCGAGGAAAAGATTGAACTGGCCCTTCCCACCAATACGCTTCCCCACAAGGACCGCCGCCATCCCGAGCGCATTTATCGCAAGGCTTCCCTTCCCGAGCCCGTCCTCGTGGACGGCACCCGCTGCGTTTCCAAGGCCCGCGCAGTTATCGACGTCGCCCGCTACCACGGCTTCACCGACGGCCTCATCGCCGCCGACTCGGCTTTGCGTTCCGGCCTCAGCCGGGAAGACCTCAAGGAAGAGTTTGCCCACATGGGCCGGGTGCGCAATAGCTGCATCGTCCGCGCCGTAATCCACCACGCCTCACCTCTTTCCCGCTCTCCCTACGAGTCTTTCGCCCGCGCTCTCCTCATTGAGGCCGATTTCCCTTGGCCCATGTTCTTCGAGGCGTCGTTCACCGCGTTGCCCGGCATCACGACCGCCCTATGCATCAACAACGCCTACCTCATCGACATAATCCCCGCGAAGGCGCTTGCCCATCAGCGTGAGCGTCACCGACGTCTGCGCGAGGCCGGCTTCACCATTCTCTGCTATACCCCTCGGCAGCTCATCGACCACCCCACTTGCTTCCTGAGCGACCTCATTTCCACCATCACCGCCAGACAAAAGGCCGCGCGTTCTGCCTAAGTCCACGCTTCCTGCCTCCCGCCTTCCTCTACCCCGCCCTTCGCGCTCACCAGCGGCGCTTTCGCCGCGGAATCCGCTGCGCCGGTGAGCGCGAAGGGAGGGCGATAGCGAGTGCCTCGCAAGAGAACCGACCGAAACTTCGCCCGCAATAAGGTAGAGCCTCCGCGAGCTTATGCTCGCGGAGGCTTTTCTGTTTCCAGCTAATGCCTCAACAGGAAGGTTTTACTGGTTGATGCGCCATGGGACGCTGTTCTTCGGCAGCATGCCGTGGGTGTAGAGGTAGTCAATGGTGGACAGGATGCCCAGCACCGTGCCGCCGCCTACGAGCGCAGCCAGGAAGGAGAACCCTGCGACGGAAGACATGTCTGCGTCCTTGCCGTCCTTACCGTTGATGCCATCGCGGCCGTCACGTCCGTCGCGACCATCACGCCCGTCGCGGCCATCGCGACCATCCTGGCCGTCTTCGCCGTCACGGCCGTCCTTACCGTCCTGGCCATCCTTGCCATCGCGACCATCGCGGCCGTTCTCGCCATCCTTACCATCACGACCATCACGACCGTCACGACCGTCGCGGCCATCCTGGCCATCCTTACCATCTACGCCGTCCTGGCCGTCCTTTCCGTCCTGGCCTGGAACAACTGCGGCTTCGGTAGTGGAAGGCTCGGTGGATTCCTCAGAGGTCGGCTCTTCGGTGGCCGCTTCTTCTGCAGAGGTCTCCTCAGTAGAGGTCTCTTCTGCAGACTCGGCCGGGGTGGTCTCTGCAGAGGTAGCATCCTCAGAAGCCGGAGCCTCGGAAGTGGTCTCCTCGGAGGAAGGCTCCTTAGAAGGCTGATCCTTGGTCTTCTTACCGTTGAGCATATCGGAGCACAGCTGGCCAGCCGGGGCGTTCACGGCCGCGAGATTGGAAGCTGCGGTGGAGATGTTGTTCAGGGAGTCTTCGATGCTCTTCTGCTGTTCCTTGCTCAGCTTCAGGTCGCCAGCTACGCCCGCGCCAGGAACCAGGCCGGCGATGGTAACGGCTGCATTGAAGAGCTTCAGGATTACCGCGGTACCCTTGCCAAAGACGCCGTCGGCGAACTTGAGCAGGCCGGAGACGGTCTTCTTAGCGCCATCCGGGTTGTTCATATCAACGTCGGCATCGGCGTTGTCGATGCGGCCGATGGCCATGCCCTGGGCGCGGGAGAGGTCCCAGGTAACCGTCTTGTCCTTTTCGCCTTCCTTGACCAGCTTGGCAATGCCGTCCCAGGTCTTGCCGGAAATCTTGTCAATGAAGTCGGACGGAACCAGGTCACCGACGACCGGGATGACTTCCCAGACGGTCTTGAGGATCTTTTCGCCGCCATCGTAGAAGGCCTTAGCCAAGGCAAGCTTGAGATCGAGCATGTTGCCTTCCTTGTCAGGGGCATCAGTGACCTCACAGACGAGCTTGTCCTTCTGCTCATCCTTGACCACCTTGACGTTAACGTCGCCGTTGGAGGCCTCAGTCTGTGCGAGTTCCTCGAGGGTGGTTGGCTTTGCAGACTCCTCAGAAGCCGGAGCCTCGGCGGTCTCCTCCGCGCCGTCTACGGCGTACGGGGTGATGGACTCGGCGACGTCTTCTTCTGCGTCGAGTTCTTCCATCGCCTTATCGCCGGCGTTGTTTTCCTCCAGCAGGTTGCCGTCCTCATCGAATTCGATGCCGTTGAGGCTTACGGTATCGTCGGTGGTCTTTTCCTCGACGAACGTGGTGTCGTCGGCGGCGACGGCGCTAGGCACAACAGTGATGGAAGAGAAGGTGGCTACGGCCACTGCGCTGGCAATGAGGCGAGAAGTTCGGCGTGCGCCCATGGTTTAACTCCCTGTAGATGTGGTTAAAGAATCTAATTGCGCGCGCCGCGTGTGGATGGTGCTAGGTCACGGCGTTCGCTTGGAAGGGGATTACCCTACAGCGCGTTGAGAGTATTTTCTACTTAGATTTTAAGGTTGATCCAGCAACAATACCGCTGGATACACAACCCAACCCACTGAACAGGCATAACAAAAGTTATATGGAACGGCTGTTAACCTAAAATTTCCCTAAATGCTTCCCCGAATTGGGGCACCCTAGCGCAGAAAACTTCAACGGCCACCGAGAGAGGGAATCTCGATGGCCGTGAACATCCCCTTGCGTGAAACAAGGAAGTCTATGTGGTTTATGCAGTTGTAGCCCGACGGGCCGCCTCACGCTTAGCGCGGACTTTTTCCACCACCGCGGCAACCCGGGCGCGCTCTTCTAGGAACTGTGGAGGGTTATGCCCGCGCATAGTGCGGACATAGGCCGGGTGGGTATCCAGCACCGTGTGCTTCCACGCTTGGACCGCAATGAGGGCGGACTCGCCGGTGCGCTTGTACAAGTGCGGCAGCGAGACCATGTCGAGGTTGCGGGCCACGGCGTCGGTTTGCGCGAGCACGTACTCGACTACCTCGCGGAGGTAATCCGCCACGACCTGGGTGCGAGAGCGCAGGGACTCGGCCAGCTCGTGCACCACGATGGGCTTAGAGATGGGGAATCGCTCGTCCAATAGGCGCGGGGTAAGTTGTTCCGGCTCTTCCACGTCGTTCACGCCGGAAGAAGCGGCGGAAATGGTGCCGGAGCGCACGCCGGAGACCAGGGCTTGGCGCAGGCCCATCAGCTCGCCTACACAACGGCCGGAGTCAACGCGGGCGTCTTCAACGATATCGCCTAGCTCAGCCAGGCAATCCATGCACAACTCTTCGTCCCAATCCTCGATGGCTTCAATGAGGTGCTCGAGGTACTCTGCGACTTCGTCGCCGATATTGTAAATCTCTTGCGTAAGCTCGCGGTGGCGCAGCTCGGCGGCGATTTTGTGCATTGGCTTCGAGCCACTCCTTCCACGGTCTCATTTCTAACCTCTAGTAGAGGTTGAGGTTTGCTGTAACGCCTCACGACTTTATGCGAGATCCGCCGCCGCAAGCGCGCGACACTCCGAAGCCATTCACAGGTTTATGGCAGGTTCGCCCGCACTGGGGTGAGGATGGTGGGGTGAGCTGCAGAAGGGGGCGTCGGCAAGCAGGGCATAAAGAAACACCCGAGGGAATTCCCTCGGGTGTACCCGTCGCGCAGCCTAGCGCTTGTACAGGTGCTCGATGGCCGCGGCGTAGCGCTGCGAAACCACGTTGCGCTTGACCTTCATGGTGGGGGTCAGCTCGTTTTCTTCCTCAGTAAGGTCAGATTCGAGGATGTAGAACTTCTTGATGCCCTCCGCATGGGAGACGGTGGCATTGACCTGGTTGATGGCATCCTGCAGCTCCGCGCGCAGGGTCGGATCGGTAGCCAGCTCGCGCATGGAGCGATTTTCCGGAATGTTGTGGTCTAGCTTCCAGCGCTTCAAAATATCCGGATCCAGGGTCAGCAGCACGCCAACGAAGGGCTTGCCATCGCCTACCACCATGGCTTGGGAGATAAGCGGGTGCCCGCGCAGGATATCCTCCATCGGGCCAGGCGAGACATTCTTGCCGCCGGCCGTGACAATGAGGTCCTTCTTGCGGCCAGTGATAACAAGCTTGCCGTCTTCATCAATCTCGCCCAAGTCGCCGGTGTTGTACCAGCCATCCTCGAGGGCCTCGGCCGTGGCTTCCGGATTATTCCAGTAACCGTGGAAGACGATATCTCCCTTGATGCAGATTTCGCCTTCATCGTTGATGCGGAAGGTCACGCCACCCATCGGCGGGCCAACGGTGCCGATGGACTGATCCACAAAGTCCACCGCGGCCGCGGCGGCGACCTCGGTCAAGCCATAGCCCTCATAGACTGGGATGCCGATACCGCGGTACCAATGCAGCAGGTCATGGCCCATGGCCGAGCCACCGGTAATGCAGTAGCTCACGTTGCCACCCACGCCATTGCGGATGGTGGAGTACACCAGCTTGTCAAAGACCTTGTGCTTGGCTTTCAGCAGGCGGTCCGGGCCCTCCGGCTTATCCAAAGCCTTGGAGTACTCGATGGCGATCTTCTCGGACTGCTCAAAGAGCAGGGTCTTGATGCCAGAATCAGCCGCCTTAGCAGCAGCAGAATTGCGCACCTTTTCAAAGACGCGTGGCACACCCAAAATGACGTTCGGGCGGGAGCGGGCAAACTCGATGGAAATGGTGGAAAAGTCTGACCAGTGGTTCTGGGAGGCACCGCGCATGGCCACCGCAATGGATACCGCGCGGGCAAAGACGTGCGCCAGCGGCAGGAAGGTCAGGGTGTGGCTGCCCGGCACGGCGAAGATGCCAATCGGGTTGGTGCACAGGCCGCGGGTCTGGGCTAGCCAGTTGCGGTGGGTGAGGATGCAACCCTTGGGGCGTCCGGTAGTACCCGAGGTATAGACCAAGGAAGCCAGATCATCGGTGGAGGTGGCCTTGATGCGGGCGTAGACCTCCTCGGCGGCCACGCCGCGGCCCTCGAACTTGAGGGTGTCAATGGCGGAGGAGTTGATTTCTAGGACGCGGCGCAGCTGGGAGGGAGAACCCTTGAGATTGGGCTCGCCGTCTTCTTGCAAGACCAGGTTTTCTACCAATTCGGAGTGCTCGCGGGTTTCGGTAATGGCGAGCACGGCACCGGAGTCTTCAATAATCCAGCGCACCTGGGAGGCAGAAGAGGAGGGATAGACCGGCACAGAGGCGGCACCGGCGGCCCAGATGGCAAAGTCCAGCAGGGACCACTCATAGCGGGTAGCAGAGATAAGAGCGACGCGGTCCCCCTGCTGCACGCCTAGGGCGATAAGTCCCTGGGCTACTTCAAAGACCTCATCGATAAATTCTTTGCCCGTGACATTAACCCACTCGTAGTTAGCCGGGCGGGTGAACATGACCCCATTAGGGCGCTTCTTCGCGGTGTCCATCAGGGCGGTCAGGCAGGTTTCGCCCGGCTCGATAGTAAATTGGGCTGGGGTGTGGACTTCTTGCAGGGTCACGCGGTGTCCTTTCGAACAGCTAATTATTAATCTCCGCCTACTGTACCAATCTGTTCCCCAGCGGGCGCGTTGCACCCGTGGCACAATGTGGCCTGTGACTACCCGCGCCTTGCTTGAAGAACTCGCCCAGCGCCACGGTGTGGCCACCAGCTATACCTCCCAGTCTGGTGTCCCCGTCCACGTCGCTGACGACACTATTGCCTATACCCTGCGCGCCTTGGGCGTGGCCATCGATGACAATCCGGACGATGCGGCGCTAACGCAGCTGCTTTACGACGACTACCTGGACCGCTCCTCCCAGCCCCTACCCCACTGCGTTGTCGCGCCCCAAGGCCAAGAGCGCGGTTTCGTGGTCCACGTGCACGCGGGCGATGCCGCCAACGTACACATTGAGTTGGAGAAAGGAGGCACCCGCGAGGTCTACCAGGATCCCAATGATGCCCCGGACGCGAACGTCGATGGCACGCTTTGGGGCGAGGCGAGCTTCCACATCCCCGGCGATCTGCCCATGGGGTACCACGAGCTGGTGTTGGAGTCCGGGGGCATCGGCAAGCATGCCTGCCCGCTAATTATCACCCCGGCGCGCCTCACCACGGCCGATGAGTTTGTGGAGCGCCCCATTAGCGGCGTAATGGCGCAGCTCTATTCGGTGCGTTCAAAGTCCTCTTGGGGTATCGGCGATTTTCAGGATTTGGGGCAGCTAGCAGAGACGCTGGCCCCGCACGCGGATTTCTTGCTGGTCAACCCGCTACATGCGGCCGAGCCGCTACCACCGGTCGAGGACTCGCCGTACCTGCCCACCACGCGGCGCTTTATCAACCCGCTCTACTTGCACATCGAATCCATCCCGGAGCTCAAGCTCCTACCGGAGGACTTACAGGATGATGTGCGCGAGCTGGCGGAGGAGTTTCGCCAGCGCAACCGCAGCGCCGAAGAAATAGAGCGCGACACCATTTTTGAGGCCAAACTGCAGGTGCTGCGCGAGCTCTTTAACTACCAGCCCTCCCCGGAGCGCGAAGAGGCCTTCGTGCGCTACGCCCGCGAGGAGGGCCGTGGCCTGCGCGATTTCGCGTATTGGTGTGCGCAGCAAGACGCCGCCGCGCAGTCGGGCCAGCGCCATGCCGAAGGCCTGGACATGGACAAGCTCACGCGCTTTTATTCCTGGCTGCAGTTCCTGTGCGATGAGCAGCTGGCCGCCGCGCAGCAGCGCGCACTCGATGCCGGCATGCGCCTGGGCCTGGTGACTGACCTTGCCGTAGGTGTGCACCCGGGCGGCGCCGATGCCGTAAACCTCACAGAGTATTTGGCGCCGCAGTGCTCGGTAGGCGCCCCGCCGGATGACTATAACCAGCAGGGCCAGGATTGGTCGCAGCCGCCGTGGCACCCGCAGCGCCTGGCCGCCACGGGCTATGCACCGTGGCGCGAGATGCTCTCTACCGTGCTGCGCCATGCCGGCGGAGTGCGCGTGGACCACATCTTGGGCCTTTTCCGCCTGTACTGGATCCCACGCATGGCCAGCCCGCTGACGGGCACCTATGTCTCCTATGATTTTGAGGCCATGGTGGGCATCTTGGCACTAGAAGCGCAGCGCGCCGGTGCGGTGGTCATCGGTGAGGACCTCGGCACCGTCGAGCCGTGGGTACAAGACGTGCTCGCGCAGAAGGCGGTGCTGGGTACCTCCATCGTGTGGTTTGAACGCGACGATGATAACTACTCCCCGCTGCCACAGGAAAAGTACCGCAAGCTGGCGCTGTCCTCGGTCAATACGCACGATCTGCCACCGACCTTGGCCTACCTGCGCGGCGATCATATTTCGCTCCGCGCGCGCTTAGGCGTGCTGACCCGATCGGTGGAGGACGAGCAGCGCGATGACATCGAGTGGCAGGCCCGTGTACTCGGCACCGTGGCGGATCGCGGCCTCTTGCCGCAGCGCGATTACCTCGTAGATCCGGATGAGCGCGCTTCTCGCGGCGCGGAGGAGGATATAAGCGTAGCGCTGCATCGCTATATCGCAGGTACACCTTCGGCTCTCGCGTGCACCAGCTTGGTGGACATGGTGGGTGATGTGCGCGCACAAAATCAGCCAGGTACCACGAACGATCTTTATCCCAATTGGTGCGTGCCGCTATGTGATACCAACGGCGCTCCCCTGCTCATTGAGGATCTTCCTGGGCCGGAATTCTTCCAGCGCTTAGCAGCCACCAGCCGGAAGGCCTAACGCTGGGCCTAGGCACTGGTGCGGCGGTGGAGCGGGTTTAGGTCCACAGGCCGATGAGGGCGACGACGATGACCAGCGCGATCATCGTCCACAGTGTGAGAGAGACGCGGGATTTGGGCAGGGCGCGCTTGCGCTTTACGGACTGTGCACCTGGCGTAGCCGCCGAGGCGGATGACTGGCCGGCGCGCTTTGCTTCGGGGTCCCAAAGACCCTCGCGGGGGTTAGCGCGCAGCTCAGCGCGCTCTTGTCGTGCGCGCTCGTTATTTTCCTCAGCCATGGTGGTCTACTTTAGTGCTGCGGCTGCGCCGCTGGGAAATCATGCGTTTGCCTCGGTTGGCTACGTAATCGACACCCCACATCAGGCACCACGCTACGACCACCATGAGTGGCACGGCGATGGCCACCACGATGACCATTTGAATCCACACGGGCGCTTGCACCAACAATTGCGATAGCGTGCTGCCCAAGCTCGTCAACCACTCCATGGCTACTTATCCTACTTGCTCGCGGTAGTCTGGCTGACATGTCAAGCGCCCAGATTCCTGTTACCGTCGCCACCGCTTCCGGCCGGATCACCGGCGTGCGCCGCGATGGCCTGCACTATTTCCATTCGGTGCGCTATAGCACCATCCCCAGCCCCTACTCGCCTGCCGAGCCGTTTGAGCGCAGCGTCGATCAGGATGCCCGCGAGCCGCACCCAGCAGATATCGCTTTGTCCATTACCACTCCTGCCGATGCCAACGACTGCCCCGTCGTGGTCTATATTCACGGCGGGCGCTTTGAGCACGGATCGCACGAGGATCCGCGGCTGTCTGGGGAAAAGAATGCCCGCCACGGGGTAATCCAGGTCAACGTGGGTTACCGGGTGGGCTTGGCCGGCTTTGCACGCTTCGACGGCGACGAGGCGGACCGCTACCGCGGCATCGATGATTGCCTCTTGGCCTTGGAGTGGCTACAGGACAATATCGAGGCCTTTGGTGGCGATAAGACCAATATCACCTTGGTGGGCCAATCCGCCGGGGCGGCGATAAGCCTGTGGCTCGCACGCCGCGATCACTTCCGGGGCGGTTTCCGCCGCGTGCTGGCGCTCTCGCCGGCCTTCCCGCGCGACCGCTTTGAGCACCGCGTCACCGACCTGCGCAAGGCGCTCGGCGTGCCGGTGACGCGCGGGGCTTTAGAAAAAATGGACCCGGAATCGCTGGCCAAGGGGTATGCCAAATTCCGCAAGAAATATCGCTTCGATGTCGCCTTGGGCCCTGCGCCACTGCGCGCCGAAGAATTGGCGAATATCCCTATCGTGGTGACGTCTACCCGCGATGAGTTCTATGACATGCCCCAAGCCCAGCGCATCGACAAGATGGCGCTGGCGGGCTTTATTACCAGCTACCTTTCACCCAAGTTTGGGATTTCGCAGGGGCGCTTCAAGCAGTGGCGGCAATTGGCGCACTACGTGGACCCGCAGCGGCCGATGGGCCGACTCATCGGTGATGCCGCAGTGCGCCGTTGGACCGCCCAGGTGGCTGCGCATTCCCCGGGCCCGACGTGGATGATGGAGTTTACGCGCACCGATTCCCCTGCGGTGCATTGTGCGGAATTGGGCCCGCTGTTTGGCGGAAGCGGGAACGAGGCCGGCGAGGAAACCCCCGCCGAAGAACTCAACGAGTGGCTACGCCATTTTGCCACCACCGGTGAGCCCGGATTCCCCAACTATGGCGATGACCACCGGGTGCTGGAATTTGACCTAGATACAGGCGAGCGCCGTCTAGCCTATGCCACCTTGGACTACGTGGCCGCAGCCTTCTACAACGACGACGAGCTTTAATTACAGCGCAGCACGTAGCTTTTCGTCCGCTAGCTCATCGATCATCCACGGGCTAAAGACGCCAGGCATGGCATCGGCGGCGGCGAAGAGCCGTTCCGGTTCGACCCACTGGTAAGAATCTACTTCTTCGGGGTTGGGCTCCCAGGCGGCGTCGGCAGCAAGCTCGACGGTATATACCGGGCAGATTTCATTTTCTACCGTGCCCGAGGAATCCACCGCGCGATAAGAAAAGTCCGGCAGGATAAGCCGCGGGGCGGATAGATCCGCCGGTGCAATGCCGAGCTCAAAGGAAGCACGGCGCAGGACCGCATCGGCGGTTTCCTCGCCGGGGGCGGGGTGGCCGCAGAAGGCATTGGTCCACACCCCGGGCCAGGTGAGCTTACCCAGCGCGCGGCGGGTTACCAGCACCTTGCCGCCGCAGGTCAACCAGGCGGAGAAGGCAAAGTGCAGCGGAGTATCGGTGGTATGAACTTCGGCCTTGGGAGCGGTGCCGATGGGTTCACCCGCAGCAGAGGCCAAGACTACAAGTTCCGTCATAGATTAAGGTCTCCCACCCAGGTCACGTTGCCAATGTGCAAGCGCGCATTCCACAGGTTGCCGGGCGTCACGTCAAAGCGGTACTGCAGGTTGACCGAAGCGCCCGCGCCCAACGGGTGATCGAGCCCCGGTGGCTCCACGTCTGGGGCAGATTCCTTGTCATAGGGCAAGGAGTTGATCTTGGCCCAGCCGCCGTTGCCGTCGGCACGCTCAAGTGTGGGATCTTCAAAGGCGTCGACCGGCAAGGGCACGTCGTTTTCATTCTTCAGCAGGATGGTCACCACGGAGCCACCGGAGTTGTTATCGGAATACACTCCCTGTAGTTCCCAGCTCACGCCCAAGCCCTTATCCTTTACTGGCTCGGCAAGATTAGAGGTGATCTCTTTATCATCGGTGTCCTTGGCCTCGTACGGGGCCTCTTCGGAGCTGGAGACGGTGATATTGTCCCCCAGCCCGGTTTCTTCCGGCTGGAGAACGCTGCATCCGGTCAGGGTCACGGCGAGTACGCTGACCACGCCCGCGCCGAGTGTGTGGGAAATTTTCACCGTGGATGGATCCTTTGCACGCGAAGATTGTTGTATTTCTGCACAAGTACCTTAGCCTAAACCTCCCTGAACTTAAGTATTTACGCTCGTTAACGCCGCATATGGCATACTGGGCAGTCGCTTAAATCTCTCCCCCACTTTCCCTAATTCCGCGCACTAACCGCCGTTTCGAAGTGAGTGTGGTCTACTTATGAATTCCATTTTGCGCATTACCCGCAGTGCCTCTGCCCTGTGGCCCTTTTATCTAGGCGTGCTGCTGACCGCCACGATCACTGCGGTCGTTGCACTGGTCTCGCCATTTTTGACGCGCGAAGCCACCGATACCATCGTGGAGGCCCTGCAGAACGACGCCCCACTGGGCAATGCGCTGCGCACGGTGCTGTTACTGGCAGTGGCACTTTTTCTTGCCGACGCCGCCAATGCCCTCTTCCGCAATATCGGCGGCTACATCGGCGATGTCATGGTCTCGCGCCTGCGCGAGATTTTGTCCACGCGTTACTTTGCCAAGCTGCTGGCCCTCCCGCAAGGCTATTACGATAACCAGGTCACCGGCACGATCATCGCCCGGCTGGATCGCTCGATTGCCAATATCACGCAGTTCGTGCAGTCCTTTGCCAATAACTTCTTCACGATGATCATCCAGACCCTCGCGGTGCTGGCCATTACCGCGTGGTATTACTGGCCGCTGGCCGTCCTGCTCGCGCTGCTCTTTCCGGTCTATATGTGGCTTACCGCGCTGACCTCGAAGCGCTGGCAGAAGTTTGAGGCGGTCAAAAACGAAAATATCGACCTCGCCAACGGCCGCTTCGCCGAGGTCATCGGACAGGTCAAGGTGGCTAAGTCCTTCGTGAGCGAAACCCGCGAGCTCTCCCACTTTGCTCAGCGTTACCGTACCGTGGTCGATACCACCAAGCCACAATCGCGCTGGTGGCACATGATGGATACCTTCCGTGGCCTGGCCATGGCTGTTATCTTCCTCGGCATTTACGGCGTAATTTTCTGGCGCACGCTCGAGGGGCATTTCTCCTTGGGCGATATGGTCATGTTGCTGCAGATGGTCTCCAGTGCGAAGCAGCCGGTCTTTATGATGAGCTGGATTGTCGATACCGCCCAGCGCGCCATCGCCGGTTCCAAGGACTACTTCAAAGTCATGGAAGAAGAGCTCGAGCCCACGGCCCCGCGCGAATTGGTTGCTGCCACCACCGGTTCGCATACCCCGCAGCTCGACCTCACCCCGGTTCGCCCGCTGGAGCCCACACCCGGCGCGCCGGTGTTTTCCTTTGAGCACGTTTCCTTCGCCTACGAGGAGGGCAAGCCCGTTGTGGAGGATATTTCCTTTGCTGCCGGTGAGGGCCATAAGGTAGCACTCGTAGGCGAGTCCGGCGGCGGCAAGTCGACCTTGGTGAACCTACTTTTGGGCCTATACCACCCCTCGGCGGGGCACCTCGATGTGCTGGGCCACCGGGTAGACGATCTCACTGCCTCGCGCCTGCGCGCCTCGGTGGGTGTGGTCTTCCAGGAGTCCTACCTCTTTTCCGGCACCATTCGCGAAAACATCGCTTATGGCAAGCCGGGTGCCGCGGAGGAGGAAATCATAGACGTCGCCAAGCGAGCCAATGCCCATGAGTTTATCCAGGCTTTCCCGGATGGCTATGACACCGTTATTGGCGAGCGCGGCCTCAAGCTTTCCGGTGGACAAAAGCAGCGCGTCTCCGTTGCCCGCGCCATGCTTAAAGACGCGCCCATCTTGGTGCTGGATGAGGCTACTTCGGCGCTGGATACCAAATCCGAGCGCGCCGTGCAGGCTGGCCTGGATGAGCTAATGAAGGACCGCACCACGCTGATTATTGCCCACCGCCTATCCACCATTGCGGATGTGGATACCATCATCACCCTGGATCGCGGCCGCATTGATGAGATGGGCTCGCCGGCCGAGCTGGCGCAATCCGGTGGCATTTATGCCGAGCTGCTCAAGCTCACCCAATCCACCTCGGCCGCGGACCGCCGCCGGTTGAAGAAGTATGGTTTTGTCTCCGGCTCTGCCTCCGAATCCGAAGACGCGGAGGAGGACTCCCGCTGGGCCGACAACGCAGATGAATAAAAGCGCATAAAAGCGCTGGGGTGGCCGCGGGCTTCGCGTTATGGTTATGGCCATGGAGTTTCCTAGCCTAGAAGAGTTGCAAGCCCGCGGAACCCGCAAGTGGACCGTCTTCGAAGAAGACGTGCTGCCGCTCTGGATTGCGGAATCCGACTTCCCCACCGCGCCCGCCATAAAGAAGGCGCTGGAAGACTTGGTGGATAAGGAAACCTTTGGCTATACCCCAGCGCCCAAGGCCTCGGGGCTGCGCGAGGCTGTGGCTGATTTCTACAACGACCGCTACGGCTGGCGTCCCAACTCCGACCATATTTTCTGGATCGGCGATGTGGTGCGCGGCCTATTGCTCGGCGTACAGTACTTCACCCGCAAGGACTCCCCCGTGATTGTGCCGGTTCCCTCCTACCCACCCCTTTTGGAGCTACCACGCACCGCTGGCCGCGAAAAGATCGAGACCAGCCTAGAGCTGAATGATATTGAGCGCGCCTTCCAAGCGGGCGCGGGCTCTATTTTGCTGGCCAATCCCTATAATCCGCTCGGCCGCGTCTTGGACGAGGACTACCTCACCAGCCTGGTAGAACTGGCAGAGAAATATGATGCGCGCATCCTGGCCGATGAAATCCATGCCCCGCTGGTCTATGAGGGGCGGCATATCCCGGTGGCGTCGCTTAGCGCGGCGGCCGCGGAGCGCACCATCACGGTAACCGCCACCTCCAAGGCCTTTAATACTGCCGGGCTGAAGTGCGCGCAGATCATTTTCTCCAACACGGCCGATGTACACACGTGGAATGGCCTTACAGGCGTGGCCAAGGATGGCACGGGCACCTTGGGCGTGCTTGCTGCGGAGACTGCCTACCGCGAGTGCGGCGACTTCCTCGATGAAGAAATAGCGTACCTGCGGCAGACCCGCGATTGGTTGGTGGAGGAGCTGCCTCAGCGCATCCCCGGCTTAAAGACCAGCAAGCCGGACGCCACCTACCTGCTGTGGTTGGATTTTGCCGATACCGCTATCGGCGGCAACCCGCAGCCGGCCAAGTGGTTGCGGGAGAATGCGAAGGTAGCGCTTAATGAAGGCGACACCTTTGGCACCGGCGGCCCAGGCCATGCGCGGTTGAATTTCTCTACCTCACGCGAGATCTTAGAAGAGGCACTCGACCGCATGGAGCGTGCCTTCGCGGCTCTCGATTAATCTGGCGCGGCTGGGGCAACCATGTAGCCTGCATCACCCCCACACTTTGATTTCTCACCATGTGGGCAGTAATGTCTCATTACACGAACAGGCGCGACCCGCCACCTCGGACCGCGAGGACGATCCTCACCCCGCCACCACCCCTCGGCGGAACGGGAGCCTCATCGCATACTAGCTGTACATGGAAAATTAAGGAGCCACAATGGCTACCCCAGTTGCGTCACGCACCTCTAAGCCCGGCGCCACCATCGTAATCGCGTCGCTGATGCTGTTTTCGATGTTCTTCGGCGCCGGCAACCTCATCTTCCCGCCCATGGTGGGCGTTTCGGCCGGCACCAATTTTTGGCCCGCTGTCCTCGGCTTCCTCGCCGCCGGCGTGCTCCTTCCGGTCCTAGCCATTGTCGCCGTCTCCATTTCTGGCCGCTCCGTGCGCGACCTGAGCTCCAACGGCGGCACACTTTTCGGCCTCGTTTTTTCTGTGATGGCCTACCTTGCCATCGGCGCCTTTTACGCCCTGCCACGCACCGGCGCCGTTTCTATGGAAACCGCCATCACCCCACTGCTGGGCTGGGAAGGAACCATGGCCAATGGCATCTTCAATGTGGTCTTTTTCCTCATCGCCCTAGCGCTGTCCTGGAAGCCGAATTCCATTATCGATACCTTGGGTAAATTCCTCACCCCGGCTTTGGTGGCGCTGTTGGTTATCCTCATCGCCTTGGCAGCTTTCAACAATCCCCGCGATCCCCAGGCCCCTACCACGGACTATGCTTCTTCCCCCATGGTCACCGGCCTTTTTGAGGGCTATAACACCATGGATGCCATTGCGGGCTTGGCCTTTTCCATCGTGATTGTTGGTTCTTTGCGCTCCAAGGGGTTTAAGACCAAAAAGTCCTTGGTTAACGGCACTATCACCGCCGCTCTGGTTGCTGGCGCTTTGCTGGCCGCTATCTATCTGGGCTTGGCGTGGGTAGGCCAAACCATTCCTAATGGCCAGTCCTATGAGTCAGGAGCGCCCCTGCTTGCCGACGCCGCAAATCTCACCATGGGCACCATCGGCCAAGCCGTCTTTTCTGCCATCGTCATCTTGGCCTGCATGACCACCGCGGTGGGCCTTATCACCTCCACCTCGGCCTTCTTTGAAATGCTTGTGCCCAAGGTGAAGTACCACGTCTGGGCCTGCCTCTTTACCGCACTGTCCATCCTCTTTGCCTTCCAAGGCCTGGATACAGTGCTCTCCATTGCGGTTCCATTCATTACCTTCCTGTACCCGCCGGCTATCTCCCTTATCGCTCTCACCCTGATCCAGCCGGTGGTGAAAAAGTCCGTTGTCTTCTACTGGACCTACCGCCTGGCGCTGTGGGTATCGGTGCTGTGGTCGGCTCTGTCCGTCATCGCCGCCCAGGGCTGGGGCGCCGACGCGCTCGATCCCCTCTTGAGTCTGGCTCCTGGCCAGGCCGTGGACTTGGGCTGGATTGTTCCTACCGCTATCGCGGCAGTCGTCGGCCTGGTTATCGATATCTCTACCAAGGCGGGCGAGAAGCACGCCGCTGCCAACCCACCGGCGGCAGAGCCGGCGGAGGCCGATGCCCTCGCTGAGGCTTAGTCTCTTAGTCCTGCCTTACCCCTCCCCTCCGCACATAACCACGGTGCCGAGGCGGAGGGGATTTTAATGTCAACAGGTCCCGGCGGCCGTGCGGTATCGCCTCGCCCGGAATAGTCAGGCGGCGCGTACCGTTGGAAGAAGAGAACTTAGACAGAATTTTCCGAAAGCAAAAGGAAGGCTCCCCCGTGACCGAACGCGCGTATCTTTCCGTCTTGGACTTCTGCACCATCTATGAGGGCGAGACCCCAGCACAATCCATCGCCCGCTCTGTGGAATTGGCACAGGAAGCAGAAAAGCTGGGCTATTCTCGCATGTGGTACACCGAGCACCACAATATGAAGTCCATCATGTCTTCTTCCCCGGCCGTGCTCATCGCCCATATCGGCGCAAAGACCGAGCGCATTCGCTTAGGCTCCGGCGGAGTGATGCTGCCCAACCACTCCCCTTATGTCGTTGCGGAGCAATTCGGCACCTTGGAGGAGATGTACCCCGAGCGCATTGACTTGGGCGTGGGCCGCGCCCCCGGTACGGACATGAATACCCTCGGCCGCGCCCTGCGCCGCGACGCCCACTCTGCCGAGCGCTTCCCCGAAGACGTCAAAGAGCTCAACTCCTATCTCGAGGGCAAGTCCTATATTCCGGGGGTCAGCGCCGTTCCAGGTGCCAATACCAACGTGCCGATCTATATTTTGGGCTCGTCCATGTTCGGCGCCTCGCTAGCCGCCAAGCTCGGCCTGCCTTATGCCTTTGCTTCTCACTTTGCTCCGCAGCACCTCGAGCAAGCTACCACCTACTACCGCGAGCACTTCCAGCCTTCCGAGCGCTTTAGCAAGCCCTATGTCATCGCCGGCGTCAACGTCACCGCCGCCGATACCACCCAAGAGGCGCAGGAAGAATACGAGCGCGTGTGCTTCAACCGCGTCAAGGCCTTCGCCGGCCGCGGCAAGCACCTCACCGATGAGCAAGTAGAGCAGATCATCGGCTCGTACCAGGGCCAACAGATCCTAGACATGCTGAAGTACTCCGCCGTCGGCACTGCCGATGAGGTGGCCAGCTACCTCGATACCTTCCAAGAGCACGCCAAGGCCGATGAGCTCATGGTCTCGCTGCAGTCCAGCTCGCACGAGGAAGTAATCAAGAATATGCAGCTGCTCGCGCAGGGCTGGCAGCTCGATCCGGCACGCGTAGCCGGCACCCCGAGCTAGCCCTCGGCCCTTACTTGGCCTAGGTGATCGATGGGCACCTCGGGAAACCGTTCCCGGAGCTTTCCCTCGAGTTCCCGCGGGCCCAGGTTCGCCTGCTCCGGCAGTCGCGCCGAATACCGTTGGGCTTCGTCCAAGGTGGAAACGCGTACCCCACGCGGAATCAAGGCAAGGAAATTTTGGCTCGGCTCGAGCGAATAGAACTGCATGCGCTCTAGCTCGGAGGCGGCGAAACTGGTCCGCTGGCGAGGTAAGGAAATTTCCTCGCCAATGCACAGCACCGGACGCGTCCTGCGCCGCCCTGAGACCACCACCGCCAACATGGCGCATAGCGCCCCGCCTAGTGGCATGAGCGCGGCAATGAGATAAACGAAGTGCAGGCGCGTACCAGCCGGTTCCTGCAGCGCCGAGTAAATAAGCACCCCACCGATTACAAGCAGTGCGACGGCGATGATGACCGCCACCGTTACCGCCTTTCCTAGGCGCACGCTGCCGCTGGCCGCGCGTACTTCAATCGTTTCGGTGCTCTCATCCACGGTCACTTAGCCTAGCGTGCTCGCCTACTAACTCGGCGCTGGTCGGACGGCGCGTGGCCTTTTCCTTTGCCTTCCCCTCGACCGGGCGAGGCACGCATGCTCGGTAGCTTCATTGCATTAGCGTGCCTTTGCAAAATGGAATAGCATTACTGTGTTTCGCTCCGCTGCGAAAAGCCCCGGAGAGACTAAGGACAAAGGTTGAATGAGCCCACGCGATAAACAGCAGCATAGAAAGATCGCTGACTACCTGCGAGAGCAGATCAGCTCTGGCGTGCTGCAACCAGGCGATTTTCTGCCTAGTGAAGCAGATTTATGCGAGAAGTTTTCTTCTTCCCGCGGACCCGTGCGCCAAGCAGTTGCGGCTTTGCGGGCCAAAGGGCTAGTTTCCTCCGGCCGCGGGCGCCGCTCCACCGTTTTAGCCTCTACCCAGGCAGAGCTTTTTGAATCCATCTATTCCATCTCCAGCTGGCTCAGCGAATATGACGTGGATCCACAACAGCACACCCTGTGGCTGGCTCGCCGCCGCGCGCCGCGGGATATCACCCGCTTTCTGCGCGTAGACCCAGAACAAAATGTCGTCTTCGTTCACCGCGTGCGCTATACCGAAGACCACCCCATTGCCATCGAGCGCATGTATTTCCCCATGGTGGTGGGAAAGCACATCCTAGACTTCGATGCGGATGCCGGATCTATTCATGCGCGCCTGCGCGACTGCGGCGTGGACTTTGATAATGTGCGCCGCGAACTCACCTTGGAACAAGCCAGCGCCGAGGATGCTGAGGCGCTTGGAGTAGCCACTGGCACCCCGCTGTGGCGGCTCCAGATGGAAATATCCAACCACTCGGGCGAACCAGTCGAATTGGCGGTGTACCTCTATCGTGCGGACCGCATGAAGCTGGCTATGAATAGCGTACGTGGGGGCGTATCACCCCTAGAAGTTATCCCCACCCCGGGAAATTTTGCATAATTTTCACGGCAGCTATTCCCAGCGGCTACCCTGCTTTCTATGAGAAGATTTTGCGCCGGCAGGGCGCTGGGCAGCCTCGCCATGGCGGCCGCTGTCGGAACCGTATCAGCGTGCTCGGCAGGTCATACCGCGGTGGTTGATACCTCCCAAGCAGCTAGCGACTCCGCTTCTACTTCCCTTACCGTAGCCTCCACCTCGGCGGCCACCTCGCTGGATTTCACCACTACCGGTGGTGCCGCCATCCCCGCCGTACTCATGGACAATGTCTACGAAACTCTCGTGCGCATCGATGAGGACGGTTCTATTACCCCGGGGCTCGCCACCTCGTGGGAGATCAGCGACGATGCCCGCAGCTATACCTTCCACCTGCGCGAAGGCGTCACCTTTTCCAATGGCGATGCTTTTACCGCCGAGACCGCGGCCTTTTCCATCAATTACGTTCGCGAGAAATGGACCAATGGCATTTCTGCAGCCATGGATCCGGTAGCCAAGGCCACGGCCACCGATGATCACACACTCAAGGTGCGCCTCAAGCAGCCATCGAATGGCTGGCTCTGGTCCATGGGCACAGCCACCGGCGCGATGATGACGCCTAATGGCATGGATAACCTCGCCGCCCAGCCAGTGGGTACCGGCCCCTATGAGGTTTCCCGCTTTGCGCCCTCGGAATTCGTTGAGCTGCACGTTCGCGACGGATATTGGGGAAAGCCTGCGGCACAGGATGTGACGGTACGCTATTTCCCGGATACCATCTCCTCGGTCAATGCGCTGCAGGCCGGCGGCGTGGACGTGGTCTGGGGCGTGCAAAACCCGGAGCTTCTCGATGACGTCAAGGACGGCATCGCTACCGAGGTCGGCACCACCAATGGTGAGGTGTTGTTGTCCATGAATAATGCCCGCGCCCCATTCAACGATCCGCGCGTGCGCCAAGCCGTGGCCTATGCCGTAGACCGCAAGGCAGCCAATGACATTTTGTGGAATGGGATGGCCAAGGACACCGGCGGCGCACCGATCCCGCCTACGGATCCGTGGTTCGAGGGTAAGCACTACTACGACTACGACCCAGAAAAGGCCCGCAGGCTGCTCGCGGAGACCGGCGCAGAAGGGTCCGAAATCACGCTGACCACACCGACGCTGCCCTATGCCCAGACCGTCGCCGAGCTGCTGTACTCGCAGCTTACTGAGGTTGGTTTTAAGGTGACGCTGGAATCCGCCGAATTCCCGGCCGTGTGGCTAGGCCAGGTGATGGGAGCAAAGGACTATCAGATGTCGCTCATCTCCCACGTGGAGCCGCGCGATGTACCCACCTTGTTCGGCGATCCGGATTATTACCTCAACTACGATTCCCCGCGCACCCGCGAGCTTTTGGCCCAGGCCGATTCCGCACCCGAGAAGAACTACCCCAAGCTCATGGCACAGGCCGTGGATCAGATCATGGCGGATGCCGGCGCGCTGACTTTGATGAATATGCCCAATATCGTGCTCACCCGCGCCGGCGTGCGCGGATTGCATCCGGATCAGGTCACCGACGCGCTCATCCTGCGCGACCTGACTTCTGCCGACGCGGACGTGGACGCCAAAGCTGCCGCCGCAGATAACACCGAAAAGGAGGCCCGATGAGTTCCCTTCGCAATACTGGGCGCGCCATCGTGCGTCCGCTGCTGCGCTTTGCGTTAACGCTCTTTGCCGCCTCCATCATCATCTTCGCGCTCATGCGCGCGGTGCCAGGCAACCCGGCGCGGGTGGCGCTGGGAGTGAATGCGACCGAAGAGGCCGTCGACGAGCTCAGCTCTGAGCTAGGGCTGGACCGCCCGCTGCTTACCCAATATTGGGAGTGGGTAAAGGGCTTATTTACCGGCAGTTTTGGGCAGTCTTTGTCCTCGCAGCAGGATATTACGCCGCTGGTGGTAGACCGCGCCCAGGTCACGCTCATCCTCATTGGCCTGGCGATGCTGCTTGCGCTGGCCGGGGCTATCCCGGTGGGCATGTGGCTGGCACTGCGCAACCGTACCCGCGGCGCAGATGTAGTTTCTGCCGGTACGCAGCTGGGCATTGCGGTGCCCAGCTTCCTCCTCGGCATCATCTTGGTGGCCATCTTTGCCGTTCACCTAGGCTGGCTGCCCGCCAATGGTTGGGTGCCGCCCAACCAGGGCGCGGGTGAGTTTATCCGCCACCTTATTTTGCCGGTCATTGCGCTGGCCGTGGTGCAGGGCGCAATGCTGACGCGCTACGTGCGCTCGGCGGTGCTTGATGTGCTGAATCAAGACTATATCCGCACCGCCCGTGCGCTCGGCCAGTCCCCGTGGGAAGCGCTAAAGCGCCATGGCCTGCGCAATGCGGCGCTGCCGGTGCTTACCGTGGCCGGCGTGCAGCTAACCACAATGGTCGTGGGTGCCGTGGTGATCGAATCCGTCTTTGTCATCCCCGGTATTGGTTCCATGCTCTTGGACGCGGTATCGGTGCGCGATCTGACCACGGTACAAACCCTGGTCATGCTGCTCGTTGCCTTCGCCTTGGTAGTCAATGCCTTAACGGATGTGGCCTACCGATTCATCGATCCGCGCATCACGGCAGGTGATAAATAATGAAGCTGCGTTTTTCTGGCTGGCTGGGAGCCATCCTCGTCGCCGCCACGGTGCTGGTGGCGCTACTTTCGCTGGTGTGGACGCCCTATGACCCGACGCTGGCGTACCCGGATGTGCGCCTTGCCGGTCCCAGCGCCGAGCACCTCCTGGGCACGGACCGCTTTGGGCGCGATACCGCCTCCCGCATCATGGCGGGAGCCCAGATTACGGTCTTTGTCGGGCTCATTGCGGTGGGAATCGCCGCCCTCGTGGGCGTTCCATTGGGCATCCTCGCCGGCATGCGTCGCGGCAGGTGGGCCGATGCGCTGGTGATGCGCGGCGCGGATTTGCTGCTTGCCTTCCCCGCGCTGCTGTTGGCGATTATTGCTGGCGCGGTCTGGGGCCCATCGACGCTTACGGCCATGATTGCCATCGGCATCGCCGGCATTCCCTCCTTCGCCCGCGTGGCGCGTTCGGGCACGCTGCAGGTTATCACGCAGGACTATATTTCCTCCGCGCGCATCTCCGCAGTGCCCGGCTGGAAGGTAGCGTGGCGCCATATCCTGCCTAATATTGCCGGACTGCTCATCGTACAAGCCTCCGTCTACTTCGCCCTCGCCATCCTGGCTGAGGCCGGCTTGTCCTACCTCGGCCTGGGCACTGCCCCACCGGCGGCCTCGTGGGGCCGGATGCTGCAAGATTCCCAGTCGCTGCTGGGCACCGCTCCCCTGCAGGCCTTCTGGCCGGGACTGGCCATTGCTGCGACGGTGCTGGGCTTTAACCTGCTTGGCGACGCCCTCCGTGACCTCCTCGATCCCCGCCTGAAAGGATCCGCGCGATGAGCCTG
Source organism: Corynebacterium marquesiae (assembly GCF_030229635.1). Lineage (NCBI taxonomy): Bacteria > Bacillati > Actinomycetota > Actinomycetes > Mycobacteriales > Corynebacteriaceae > Corynebacterium > Corynebacterium marquesiae. Next base: position 92,506 of record NZ_JASPII010000004.1, on the reverse strand, counting down.
CTCCACGTAGATAACCTGACCGTCACCGCCCCCGGGTCCACCACTGCCCTTGTGGGACCGCTTAACTTCGAGCTCGCGGCCGGTGAAAAGCTCGGCATCATTGGTGAATCCGGCTCCGGAAAATCGCTCACTGCGCTATCCATCATGGGGCTTTTACCCGATGGGGTACGCGCGAGCGGCTCCGTCACCGTGGATGGCCACGAGGTAGTCGGCGCACGCGATGCCCGCATCCGCCCCCTGCGCGGGAAAACCATGGCCATGGTCTTCCAAGAACCGATGAGCGCGTTGGATCCGCTTATGCGCGTGGGCAAGCAGCTGGCTCAAGCCGGGGTGCGCGATGCCGCAACCGCTCTCGAAGAGGTGGAGCTTGATGCCGACATTGCCTCCCGATTCCCACATCAGCTCTCCGGCGGCCAGCGCCAGCGCGTGCTCATTGCCATGGCCATGGCCGGCCACCCCGATCTGCTCATCTGCGATGAACCAACCACCGCGTTGGATGCCACCACGCAAGATGGCGTGCTGCGCGTCATCGAGCGCGTAACCAAGGCTCGCGGCACCGCGCTGGTCTTCATCACCCATGACCTGGGCGTCATTCGCCGCATGTGCCCCAACGTCCTAGTCATGCACCAGGGCGCGGTGGTGGAATCCGGCCCCACCGAGCGCGTGCTTGCCCAACCCGAGCATCCCTATACCCGCACACTCATCGCCTCCTCGCGGCCGCCGGAACTTAGCCTTTCTCCGGCCACGGCGGAAGATGCGTTGGTGACGCTACGCGGGGTCAGCAAGGTCCACGGCGAACACGCCGCGCTCGACGCCATCGACCTGCGCGTAAGCCAAGGCGAGCGTCTGGGCATCGTGGGCGGATCCGGTTCAGGCAAGACCAGCCTGCTCAAACTCATCGCCGGGCTCGACCAGCCCACGAGCGGTGACATCGACGTCCGCGGTCGTGTGCAGATGGTCTTCCAAGACCCACAAGGCTCGCTCAACCCGCGCCTGAAAATCTGGAAATCCATCGCAGAGGCCATCCCTGGCAATCCCGGCAAGGCCGACAAGCGCGCTCGCGCGGCGGCCGCGCTCGAGGAGGTCGGGCTGCCATCCGAGAGCCTCGATCGCTTCCCGCACGAGTTCTCCGGCGGCCAGCGCCAACGCATTTCCATCGCCCGCGCGCTGTGCGGCGAGCCGGATATCTTGCTGGCCGATGAAGCCGTCTCTGCCCTCGATATGTCGGTGCGCGCACAGGTGCTGGAGTTATTGGCGGGGGTCATCGCCAAGCGCAAGCTCACCCTGCTCTTTGTCACCCACGATCTCGCGGTGGTGCGCCACCTGTGCGAGAGCGTTGCGGTCCTTGAACGAGGCCGGCTCATCGAGCACGGAGCGACCGACTCCGTGTGGGCCTCGCCCAGCACGGACTACACGCGCCGGCTTATCGGGGCCGCCGAGATGTAAAGCGGGTGGCTTCGGGCGTAAGGTAGTCGGGTCAGATAACTCCGCCGAGAAAGGATCCTGCCGCTCCGTGGCCACCCAGCTTGACTATCCCATCCCGCAGCGCCCCAGCACCACCCAATTGCTCACCGCGTTTAATAGCGCCTCGGTGCGCTGGCCTGGTGCCCTGCGCGCGGGCTTGGCGATTCTCTTGCCCGGCGCCATCGCGCTGCTGACCGGCCACGACTACGCCATCCTGCTCATTTCCACCGGCGCGTTCACCGTCATCTTTGGCGAGGGCCACCCTTATCGCACCCGCCCGCGCGTCATGCTCACCGCCGGCACCGCACTCATTACCGTCGCGGCCGTGGGCGTGCTGGTAGGCCACCTCATCTTTGCGCCTGGCCACGGCCATTGGTGGCTGCTGCTGGCGGGCCTGTACACCACGGCATTGGCCGCCGTGTGCGGCTTTGCCCAAAATGCCCTGCGCTTGCCGCCGCCGGGCACCTTCTTCTTGGTCATGGTCGGTGGCGGTTCGGTGATGCTTGCGCGCACCGATGTCACCGTGGGCCAGCTGCTCTTTTGGGCGCTGACCGGCATGGTAGCCAGCGTCGTGCTCGGCATGGCGCCGGCCCTTATTGACGCCCATGGCCCCGAGCGCCGCGCGGTTGCCGCACTGGAAAAGGCCGCGGCCGCCTTCAAGGATGACCGCGACGATTCCCTGGCCCGTCACCACCAGGCGCAGACCGCGCTCTTTGCTGCCTGGCAGGCGCTTTCCGACGCCCGCATTATCCGCGGCGGCCGCATCATCGACCCCCAAGGCGCCCACCTAGTGGAGCGCGCCCTCGCAGCCCAGCACACCATCGTGGCGCATAACCGCGCCCTCGACCTCGGCTCCGATTCGGATCAGCTCACCGATAGTGTCACCGACGTCGATCCGGATCGCACCGCCATCCCGCACACCCGCCCCACCGGCCGCTACCGCTTGTATCGCGCCGCGGTCCGGGATTCGCACGCCATGGTCACCACCCAAAAGATTGTCCTCTCCGCGGCCATTATCGTGCTGGTGGGCCTCTCCCTCGGCTTCGACCGCCCGGACTGGGGCGTGGTCTCTGCTTTCCTCATGCTGCAATGGGGACCCGACCATGTGCCGGGTACCGTCCGCGGCATCCACCGCATGCTCGGCTCTGTCGTCGGCGTACTGCTGTTTTCTATCCTCCATTACTTTGGCATCAGTGGCTGGACGCTCCTGCTCGCGCTGGCCGCGTGCCAATTCTGTGCCGAAATCTTCGTGGCCAAGAACTACGCCATCTGCGTTATCTTCTCCACCCCACTTGCCCTCCTCATGGGCAACTCCGCCACCCGGCCCCTGTGGCCCACCATCCAGGCTCGCTGCGGCGAGATCGTCCTATCCATCCTCGTCGGCACCGCGGTGCTGTGGCTATGGCAGCGCAGCGCCCCCGTGCGCAATCAGGCCCGCCTGCAGGTCCGTGCGATGGAGTCCATGGCCACCCTGCTCGGCCTGCTCTTTGTTAATACCCCAGATGCCGTACTGTCCGCGCGCCGCGACCTGCAATACGAGCTGCTCTCGGAGCGCCGCGCCATCCAGTCCCTCGCCGTGGATAACCCCGATACTGTGCGCCAATTCTGGGCACGGCACATTGCCGTACAACACGCCGGCTACTTCCTGCTAGATTTCTGCACCACCCACCCAGACCGCACGGCTACCCGCACGGAGCTCGATTCCCTGGTGCACGAAGTCCGTGCGGCCCGCGCCGCCTAAAACAGCGGATACTCCTCCATCACCTCGTAGCGTGGGCCCCCACCACGGCCCTCACCGAGGTGGGATTGCATCAGGCAGACCCGGTCCGCGCAAAATTCCGGTCCCCGATACACCGATAACGCGCGCACGAAATCCGCCAGTGCCCACGGCTCGCGGGTGCGTCGGCCCGCACGCGCGACGGTGAGGTGGGGGCGGTGGTGGCTAAAGGGGACGTCGGCAAGCTGGCACTGCGCCATCAACTCCCGCACACCGCGCGCCTGCCCGCCGACGCCTACCCACAGCGTGCGCTGCTCAAAGCTCCCCGCACCGCTTAAACGCACATTCAACGCCGCGCGCCCTGCCACCGCGTGGGCGAGGTGCTCGCGCACCGCCGCGGCATCATTGGGCTGCTCGCCATAAAACGCCATGGTCAGATGCCAATTATCCGGATCCGTCCAGCGCAGCTCATTAGTAGTTGCCGCGTGGATGGGCCGCAGCGTATGCACCAAATGCTCGCGCGCGGCGGCCGAGGGCAATAACGCAGCAAAGACGCGGATCATGGCCTAGCTGGCATAGACATTGAGGCGCAGTTCCGCGTCCAGCAGGTGTTCTTCCTCGCGCTCAAAGACGGCGAAGGCATGCAAAATATCCGCAACAGCGGTGGAATTATCATCAAACTCGGGCATGCGATAACTTCTTTCAAACCACAAAGGAGGCACAAGAATCACGCTCGATTCTTCTGCCTCCACATAGTAGCTGACAATGATGTAATTATCCGCCCTTGACCACCGTGACCTGCCAACCAGCATCGCCCGAGCGATGGAAATCACGAATCTCGTGGCCCTCATCGGCCGCCCACTGCGGAATAGATTCGGTGGCCTGGGTGCAGTCAAAATCAATAACCAGCGCCTCTCCCGGCTCCAGCTCCGCCATGACCTGCTTGGCCTCAATCAGCGGGAACGGGCACACCGCACCAAGGGTATCGAGCGCATAGCGCCCGCCGCCCAGCGCGCGGGCCTTGTCCTTGGCCTGCGGCTTGGTCTTGAGCGCTACCGCCCCGGTGGCAGTGGCAAAGCTCGGCAGCACCTTATCCTCGGCGGAGACCACCGAGTTATCCACGGATTCCTCGGTGGAGTAGGTCTGCGGCTGCTGCGGCTCACTCTTGGGTTTCAGCCACAGGCGCGCGCCCGCACCTACGCCCAGGGCCATAAAGAACAGCGCTACCCAGCCCTGGAAGCTAAACAGGGAGGTCTCCACCATGCCATTGCCCACGGTGCAGCCGCCGGCCAGCGACGCGCCGACACCCATCATGATGCCGCCCCAAATAGCGCGGGTCGCGGTCTGCGCATCTGGAACGCGCACGCGGAACTCACCTGCGGTCTTTGCAGCGATAAACGCGCCCACCAATAGGCCGATGACCAGCAGGGTGCCCCAGTTCATGCGCGCGGAATCACCGGTGGCGGCCCAGCGAACGATGTCCGCGGTCGGCGTGGTGATGCCGAGGCCGCCGTTGCGGCCAGCGTTGGCCGATAGCACAAAGCCCACCGTGCCAATGATGCCAACGAGCACGGCCGCGATGTTCATGTTCAGCGGCTTGGCGTACCACGACTGGCCCAGGTCCACCTTGGGACGGCCGGCATCTTTGGCGCGATAGTGGCGCCACAGCAGGAAGGTCACGACCCACAGGACCGCCACCAGGATCCACGGCGAGATATGCAGCGCGCCGTGGATGGTGGTTACCGGCAAGCTCCACTGCTTGAACCAATCATTCGCCCCGGCCAGCGGGCCCGATTTCATCGCGGCGGCGGAAAGTCCGTAAAACAGCAAGGCAATCCACGAGCCGACCAGGCCTTCGGCAGAGCGGTACCACGTGCCGGAAGCGCAACCACCGGACAAGATGATGCCCAAGCCGAAGATGAAGCCGCCGACGATGACGGCTACCGGTTTGAAATCGCTAATTTCCGGCGAAAGCACGCCCGTGCCAGTCAATAGCGTCAGGCCAAAGGCATGCACCGAAATCAAAATAAGCAGGGCGGTAAAACCGCGCCAGGTCTTATTGAGAAAGATATCGCGCAGCATTCCGGTCACGCAGAAGCGCCCACGCTGCAACACAGCACCGAAGACGATGCCGGTGAGAAGTCCCGTAATGATCACTGTGTCTCCTTGTATCGAGTCAGGGGCTTCAGCCTACGACAATTAAGACAGAATTGTCTATATTTTGTGCACCAGTTGGTTCCATAATGCAGTATTTATGCACTTCATTTGCGGTTTTACAGGCGGTGCAGGACAATAAGAGGACCGTCTAGTAAGGCAGGGACCTACCCTTGCCGCGTAAGGAACTCGTGAACTCCTCTCGATCCGCCCGCGCATATAAGCGCTCCCTCGAGCCCAATGACAAGGGCAGCGCCGTGGGCATTTACCCACATGACATGCATCCGGGGCTGGTTCCCGGTATCAACGTCGAAGACCAGCGCAATAAATTTGGCCTGGATAAACCGCTGTTTTTCATCACCGCCATTCTCATCGTCGCCTTCATTATTTGGGGCGTCCTCATGCCAGATAGCGTGGCCAGCGCTTCATCCTCCGCCTTCGGCCGGGCTATTACCAACGCTGGCTGGCTGCTCAATATCACCATGATGCTGGCCATTGTCACCATGGCCTATATCGGCTGCTCCCGGTTGGGTCGCATCAAGCTCGGCACCGATGACGAGGAGCCCGAGTTCAGCTACTTCAGCTGGGTAGCCATGATGTTCGGTGCCGGCATCGGCGTGGGCATCTTCTTCTATGGCCCGTCCGAACCGCTATCGCACTACCTCACCCCGCCGCCGCACACGGTAGACGGCAATACCGTCGAGGCCCTGCACCAAGCCATGGCCCAGGCCCACTACCACTGGGGCATATCCCCATGGGCGGCCTACGCGCTGGTCGGCGCGGCGATTGCTTACTCTTCCTACCGCCGCGGGCGCGTGCCTTTGGTCTCTTCCATCTTCAAGCCGCTTTTCGGCTCCCGCGATACGGATGGGCCGGTGGGCAAGCTTATCGACGTCCTCGCGCTCATCGCCACCCTCTTCGGCACCGCCGCAACCTTGGGCCTATCTGCCATCCAGATCGGTGAGGGCGTCAGCATCATCCGTGGTGCTGGCCCTATGACTAATACCGCGCTTATCGTCATTATTGCGGTTCTCGGCTGCGCGTTTATCATCTCTGCGGTCTCCGGCGTGGCGCGCGGCGTGCGCTACCTTTCCAATATCAATATCTCGCTGACCCTAGGGTTAGTGCTCTTCGTCTTCCTCGTTGGCCCCACCCTGCTCTTGCTGAACCTCATCCCGGCCGGCATTGTCACCTACATCGATCAGCTTCTGCCAATGATGGCCAAGGGTTTGTCCTGGGGCGATGAGACCATCGAATTCCAGTCCTACTGGACCGCCTTCTACTGGGCCTGGTGGATTGCATGGACCCCGTTCGTGGGACTTTTCGTAGCCCGCATTTCCCGCGGGCGCACCATCCGGGAGTTCACAGCCGTGACCGTCTTCGCGCCTACCATCATTCTTATTTTCGCCTTTACCATCTTTGGCGGCACGGCGATTTCCTTCAACCGCGAAGGCAGCGCCGGCTTCGACGGCGAATCCTCCAACGAACAAGTGCTCTTCGCCATGTTCCAAGACCTACCCTTGGGCACCATCACACCGTATATCCTGCTTGTGGTGTTGGCCGTTTTCTTCGTTACTTCCGCGGATTCCGCTTCCGTGGTGATGGGAACGATGTCCTCCAAAGGCGATCCCACCCCAAATAAGCTCGTCGTAGTCTTTTGGGGCCTGTGCATGATGGGCATCGCCGCCGTCATGCTGCTGACCGGCGGCGAAGACGTGCTAACCGGCCTGCAAAACCTCACCATCCTCGCCGCCCTCCCCTTCTGCCTAGTGCTTTTGGCCATGATGGTGGCCTTCATCCGTGACCTGCGCTCGGACCCGATGTTTATCCGTCGCACCTACGCCCGCACGGCAATGGACAATGCGATCATGCGCGGCATCGAAGAGCATGGCGATGACTTCGAATTTACTGTTCAACACGCAGAAGGTGACCGCGGTGCCGGCCACGACTTTGACTCCTCTGCCGAGCGCTATACCGAGTGGTACCAGCGCACCGATGAGGAAGGCGAGAACGTCGACTATGATTTCGGTACCGGAGTCTGGTCCGACGGCTACGATCCCAAACACGATAAGAACCACCCCGACTTTGAGGGTGAAAAGAAGGAGAAGTAATGGGCATCCCAGACGACGTTGTCCTCGATGGTTATACCCTCATCGAGCAACACGCAATCGACCACGAGTTCCTGCTGCGCGGCTCTCCGCTGGGCACCGAGACTCCCCTGTTGTTTGCGCTGACCATCGCCGGCCTTGTGCTCGTTGCGGCCAGCTTCTTCCTCCGTGGAGGCAGCCGCGTCGCCGCCGGCCTGGTGGGTGCCATCCTCACGCTAACCAAGCTCTGGTGGATGCCCTTCGCGCTATGGCAGCACTTCGACGACAGCCAAGTATTCGGCTACACGCTCAAGTACTTCCCGCAGTACTGGCCGGTGGCGTCCCTTATCGTCGGCGTCATCGCGCTGGTTGGACTGGCCTCCGCCATTTTCCGCCGGCCCTAGCCACGCCTAACCGCCGAGCACCGCAATCGCGATGTGCACCCGGTTGGTGCCATCGATCTTGGCCAGGATGTGCTTCATGTGCGTTTTAACCGTGGTCAACGAGATGAATAGCTGCTCGGCAATCTCGGCGTTGCTCAGTCCTTGGGCCACCAGCTGGGCAATTTCATTTTCGCGCTCGCTAAGCTCGGCCAGCCCGCTGGGCTGAATCATCTCTTGTTCCGGCTGCGGCGGCGTGTCCGCCAGCCCCACCAGGTTCTCTAGTACCTTCGGGCTGAGCTGTTGCTGGCCTTGGGCCGCTGCTCTTACCGACGCCACCAGCGCCTCCGGCGCCGTCGTCTTCAACAAGAAGCCCACCGCCCCAGCGCGCAGGGCGTGCAGGATGAACTCGTCGGTATCAAAGGCGGTGAGCATCACCACCGGGATATCACGCGCGCCGGCGAGCGAATGCAGCTGCGCTGTCGCCTCGATGCCGTCCATGACCGGCATGCGAATATCCATCAGCACCACATCCGGCTCCTCGGCCAGGATGAGCTCCACTCCCTCCTTGCCGTTTCCGGCCTCGCCGATGACACTGATACCCGGCGCGCCTTCCAAGATCATGCGCAGGCCGTGGCGCAGCAGCGGCTCATCATCGACGAGAACTACACGAATCTCACTCACTGTACTTCCTTCCTGGGCAGGCGCAGCGTCCACGAGAAGCTTTCTTCCTCGTCCTTTACCTGCAACGATCCGCCCACCACACTAGCGCGCTCGCGCATGCCGACGATCCCATACCCGCCACTGTTCCCACTCCCCTTTTCCTTGGCCTGGGCGATGGGGTTGGACATGGTGATAGACAGGGCGTCGGCAAGCGCGGCGATGGTGATGGTGACCGGCTCGCCCGGCGCGTGCTTGCGGGCGTTGGTCAAGCCCTCCTGGACCGCGCGGTTGAGCGCGTGGCCGGCCATGGTGCTCAGCTCCTCCAGCGATTGCGGCCCCGCGCCCGCCTGGTAGCGCACCTCCACGTCCATGCCCGCCCGGCGGGAACGCTCCACCAGCGATTCCACGCCTTCGCGCGGATCTTTGCGCCCCTCACTGCGCAGCGAGTGCAGCGCCTCGCGCAGATCCCCCACGGCGGCCTCAGCTTCATCGCGAATCGTACGCGCGGATTTCCGCGTCTCTTCCGGATCTAGATCCTTGCGGTAGGCCAACCCGCCCGCGTAGACCGCAATCATGCTCAGCCGATGCGAGAGCGTATCGTGCATATCCCGCGCAATCCGGTCGCGTTCCTCCTGCCGCGCAAAATTCTCCCGAGTGGCCATTTCCTCATGTGTGAGCTCCGCCTGCGCCTGCAGCGCAATCGTGCGCTCTTTTTGGTTCGAGCGAACCAACCCGACGACTAAAACCACTACTGCTGGGAGGATGATGGCAATGAAAAATCCCAGCTTCCCGGGAGCATCAAGCCCTTCGCTTCGAGATAAATCGACAGTGACCAACTCCGAGGCCACCATGGCCGCACATACCGTCGCCATCCACAACCGGCTGCGGCGCGAGGCCGCCGAAAACGCCGCCATCATTACCGAAGGCCGGTACTCAGCAATCGACACCGTCGCCGAAATAATGGTTGCGGCTACCAACGCGCTGAGCGGTCCGGCCTGCGCGCTGCGCGGGTCACGCTCCCGGGCGGCATGGCGCAAAGCGAAAGGCAGCAGCATCCAGGTGCCGACCATCACCGCGGCTGTAACAAGCATGCGATTTACTGAGGCATCAGTATCCGCTAGTCGCATCAACGTGACCAGCACATCGCCGACGACAACGCTTACTGCGATGAGAATTTTCTGCCACAGCGGGCGCTTAAGCATCTCGTCGGATTTTCGGAACAACTTCATAACGCGCACCAGTCTAAGCCGACCCGCCGCCAGCGCGGTATCCCCCGCAGGGAGGATTCTCTGCGCCCTAGCCGCGCGCCTTCAAGGCCACACGGCCCGCCGTATTCCACTTCGTTCTGACCATGGCCTCAAGCTTAAGCCACCGGCCATAGTCCCTAGGGATGAATTATTTTTGCACCCCGGCCGCATCGCGCATGGCCTTCGTCTGCGCGGACGGATGCTCATTTTCGGTGGCTAGGCGCTCAAACGCCACGGCAGCCAGCGCCGCGGACTGCATTCCCAACACGGAGTCATCAAAACGCATCATCGGCGAGTGGTTCCACTCGCGCTGATTTTCGGGTTTTTCCGGATTAGCCGTACCCATCCACATGAACGTGCCCGGCACCTGCGCGAGGACATAGCCGAAGTCTTCGGAGGCCATCATCGGGGCATCGAAGGGCTGGACGTTCTCCGCGCCGAACATCTGGCCCCACAAAGTGGCGGCGAATTGATTTTCCCGTGGATTCGTCTTGGTGGTCGGGTACAAAACCTCGAAATCCACCTGTGCGGTGCACCGGTGCGAAGCAGCGACGGAGCTGGAGACCTCCGTAATCATCTGCCGCACGGCGTCGATCTTCTCATCGCGCAGCACGCGCACCGTAGCGCCCAAGGCCGCACGCTCCGGGATGGCGTTATACGCGCCGTCTCCCGCCCACAGGTTGGTCACGGTAATAACGATGGGCTCGAGCGCATCGAAGCGGCGAGTCAGTGCGGTCTGCAAAGACATCTGAATCTCCGCCAGCGCCGCCACCGGGTCGATGGCATCGTGTGGGCGAGAGCCATGCCCGCCCTTGCCCAGCACAGTAATGGTCAGGTTGGACGAGCTAGCCATCATCGGGCCTGGCACGTAGTGGAAGGTGCCGCGGTCCTGCGGGCCAACGTGGAGGCCGTAGGCGGCAATGGGGCGTCGGCCAGCGGCGTCGAGGACGCCCTCCTCAATCATGGGCAGCGCGCCACCCGGGCCTTCCTCGCCGGGCTGGAACATAAAGGTGACATCGCCGTGCAGCTCCTCGCGGTGCTCGCACAGAATCCGCGCTGCGCCCACCAGTCCGGCGGTGTGCAAGTCATGGCCGCAGGCGTGCATATAGTCATTCGTCGAGGCAAACGGGCTGCCGGTCTGCTCGCGCACCTCCAAGGCGTCCATGTCCGCACGCAAAAGCACCGACACCGGCCGCTCGCCGCGCTGACCGCCGCGCAGCACGGCCACCACCGAGCTCAGATCCTGGCCCACGTGGATCTCCAGCGGTAGGCCCTCGAGTGCTTCCAGGACCTTCTTCTGCGTGCGCGGCAAATCCAAGCCGATTTCCGGATTGCGGTGCAGGTCGCGGCGGAAGTTCTGCAGCTCCTCGAGCATCTCCTCGCCCATTTCCTGGAAGACCTCGGTGGCCATGCGCTCGCCAATGCGCGCCCGAGTCACCGGCAGGGGCGGCAGCTGCTGAGCCTGGCGCGGCGCGGCCAGACGTCCGGGGGTGGTGGGGCGAATCCGCTTGGTCGGGTCAGTCATGGGGGCTCCTTTTCTCGCTTTCGCATTCGAGGGTACCGCAGGTTATCCACAGGCCGCCGAGCGGGTTCGGGGTTGGTGTGACAGGTGGGGCGAGTTATCCACAGGCTGGCGTGGGTGGGCTACCACGGTCTTGCGGGGTGGCTTAGGCTCACCGGCATGACCCGCTTGCAGGACTACGCCCGCCAACTTGCCTCGCCGATGGAGCTTCTCGGCGAGGTCTCTGGCGCGCGCGAGGCCGACCTGCGCCGCCTGGGCCTGCCCCGGCAAGAGGCCCGTAGCCTGCTTGCGCTTGCCGACGTCTACTTTGGCCCCACTCCCTTCACCCGCCGGCAGCGCTCGTGCCGGGCGACCAAGCATTGCTTGGCGACGCTGAAGATCATTGAAAAGTACGTCTCCCGCACCAAATCCAAGCGGGATGCGTGGGCGCTGCGCGCTGAATTATGCGCGACCAACCAGGACGTGGAGCGGCTCGCGCGCACGCGGTTGAGAGAGCTCTATCCGCCGCGACAGCCAGAAAAGGGCGTACGGATGACGCGGCGCAAGGGCGGCCCGTCGACGCTTTCGATTACCGGCGATTCCGATTTCATCGCTGACCTGCACGCCAGCATCAATGAGGAAAAGCCGCTTGATTCCGTAGAGAATATCTTCTTCCGCGGCGGGGCTACGGCGCGGCCTACTGCCACGACGAATATCGTCATCCTGCTCGATGAATTGGATGAAATCTTAAGCGGTGGAGGCGAGGAAATCACGCTGCGGCTGACTAATGGAGCCGAAATCAGCGGCGCCCAGCTGGTAGAAAAGCGCTTGGCCGAATGCGGGCTCGTCACCCTCGTGCATCCTTATGAGGGAGCGGTAAACCTGTATCGCACCTCGCGGCATGCCTCCGATAAGCAGCGGCTCATGGCGGGCGCAGAAAACCCCACCTGCCCGTGGGCCGAGTGCAACTATCCGGCGGATAAATGCCAGATCCACCACCTGCAGGCGTGGAAGCACGGCGGCGAGACCAACATGGCAAATCTCAGCGTGGCGTGCCCGTATCACAACGGCGTCAACGACGACGATCCGCACGCGCCGCCGGTGCGCGGCCGGCTAGAGCGCCGGCAGGGCCGAATAGTCTGGGTCCCGCCCTGGGCCGATTCAACCTAGCTACTCGCCTAAAGCACCAGCCCTACCGTATATCCCAGCCGCGTAAACCGACCTCAGAAAACCGACCGGACGGGCTGGGCGGACCGGACGGGCTGGGCGCGGCGTGGGCGCTCAAGTCCGCCGCAAAAGACTACCGCTGGACTCGACCTCGCAACCAAGGCGCGGCTGCGAGGTGGGTTCGGCGTGCTTGGGTGGGTTAATCATCGGCGTCGGTAGACAGCGCGGCCACGAAGGCCTCCTGCGGCACCGAGACGGAGCCCAGCGTCTTCATGCGCTTCTTACCGGCCTTCTGCTTCTCCAGCAGCTTGCGCTTACGGGAGATATCGCCGCCGTAACACTTGGCCAGCACGTCCTTGCGCATAGCGCGGATGTTTTCGCGGGCGATGATCTTCGAGCCGATGGCCGCCTGGACAGGTACCTCGAACTGCTGGCGCGGGATGAGCTCCTTGAGCTTCTTGGTCATCTTATTGCCGTACCACTGGGCGGAATCGCGGTGGACGATGGCGGAGAAGGCATCGACGGGGTCACCGTTGAGCAAAATGTCGACCTTTACCAAGTCCGCGAGCTGCTCGCCGGCCTCTTCATAGTTCAGCGAAGCGTAGCCCTTGGTGCGGGACTTGAGCATATCGAAGAAGTCGAAGATGATTTCGCCGAGCGGCATGGTGTAGCGCAGCTCCACGCGGTCCTCGGAAAGGTAGTCCATGCCGCCCATCTGGCCGCGCTTGGACTGGCACAGCTCCATGGTGGGGCCAACGAATTGCTCGGGCACGATGACGGTCATCTTCACCACGGGCTCATAGACCTCGTTAAGCTTTCCTTCCGGCCAGTCAGACGGGTTATGGACCCACTTTTCCTCGCCGTCTTCAGCCACCACTCGGTAGGTCACCGAAGGCGCGGTGGAAATCAGGTCGAGGCCAAACTCACGCTCCAAGCGGTCGCGGGTGATTTCCATGTGCAAAAGTCCCAAGAAGCCGCAGCGGAAACCAAAGCCGAGGGCGACGGAGGTTTCGGGCTCGAAGGTTAAGGAGGCGTCGTTAAGCTGCAGCTTTTCCAGGGCATCGCGCAGGTCCGGGAAATCGGCCTGGGAGATGGGGAAAAGGCCGGAGTAGACCATCGGGTCCGGGTCCTTGTAGCCCTTGAGCGGGGTGTCGGCACCACCGTGGGACCAGGTGACGGTATCGCCCACCTTGGTCTCGCGGACGTCCTTTACGCCGGTAATGAGGTAGCCCACCTCGCCCGGGCCCAAACCCTCGCACTTTTGCATTGTGGGCGAGACGATGCCGATTTCCAACAGCTCGTGGTTGGCGTTGGTTGACATCATGGTGACCTTCTGGCGTGGGGTGAGCTTGCCATCCACCATGCGGATATAGGTCACCACGCCGCGATAGGTGTCGTAGACGGAGTCAAAAATCATGGCGCGGGCCGGCGCATCGGCGTCGAATTCAGAAGACGGCGGCGGAACCAGCTCGCAGACCTTATCCAGCAGCTCGACGACGCCCTCGCCGGTCTTGCCCGACACGCGCAGCACCTCTTCCGGCTCGCAGCCGATGATATTGGCGATCTCCAGCGCGTATTTTTCCGGGTCAGCGGCCGGCAGGTCGATTTTATTGAGGACCGGGATGATTTCCAGGTCGTTTTCCATCGCCAGGTAGAGGTTGGCAAGGGTTTGGGCTTCGATGCCCTGGGCGGCGTCGACAAGCAGGATGGCGCCTTCACACGCCTCGAGCGCGCGGGAGACCTCGTAGGTAAAGTCCACGTGGCCGGGGGTGTCGATCATCTGTAGGACGATCTGCTCCCCCTGCGCGGTGCCGGACTGGGGCACCCAGGGCAGGCGCACGTTCTGCGCCTTAATGGTAATGCCGCGCTCGCGCTCGATGTCCATATTATCGAGGAACTGATCACGCATATCGCGCTCCGCAACCACCTTGGATAGCTGCAGGATGCGGTCCGCCAGCGTCGACTTGCCGTGGTCGATGTGAGCAATAATGCAGAAGTTTCGGATTCGGGCGGGATCCGTAAACGTCGTGGCCGCAAAGTTTTCAGACATACGTCTACAATAGTCGACATGAAAAGCGGCATGCTCACCCGTCTGCGCCAAGCGCTGGGAATCAGCGAGCGCGAGCCAATAGACACCGGCCTGAGCCGCATTAATTCCCGGTTGGGGCTGGATAGGTCGGATGAGTTCCACGAGCCGCGCAAGGCCGCCGATATCCAGGTAGAGGCCACTGCCTCCCACCCCCGGTCCATATTTTTCACCCCCGATATGGACGGCCAGGCTGATTCCGGCGAGGTGGTCTGGGTGTGGGTGCCGGCCGAAGGCAAGCAGGCGCCACCGCGCGAGCGCGCCATTTTGGTCGTCGGCCGCACCCGCACCACGGTGTTGGGTTTGCTTATCTCCCCCAACCCAAAGCACGCGCTTGACGACGCCTGGCTGGAAATCGGCTCCGGCGAGTGGGACGAGTCCGGCTGCGATTGCTGGGTGCGCCTCGACCGTCTGCTCGAGGTGTCCGAGGAGCAGGTGCGCCGGCAAGGCACGCTTTTTCCGGAACGCAGGTTCGAACGAATCGCGAATAGGTTGCGAGCGCGCTATCACTGGGCCTAGCCGCCGCGCGGCCGGCGGATAGGGAGCCATCGGACTGGGAGCAAGCAGCCTGGGAGACGACGGCCGCAGGGAGGGTTTTGGCAGGTCGGGTTCTGTACTGCTATTGTGTGTTGGTTACTTACTTGCCGGGCGCGCTGGTCGGGGCGGGCAGGACCTTGGGTTCGCTCTTCGAATACCAGCGCCGAGCGCCAGTGATTGCTGGCCGCGGGAGTAGTCCGAGTAGGTCGGTTTCTATGTCAATCACTTTCGATTACTAAGAGGTATTTTTCATGGCAAATATCAAGTCCAAGCAGAAGCGCGTTATCACCAACGAGAAGGCACGCCGCCGCAATAAGGGCGTTCGCTCCGCCGTCCGCACCGAGATCCGCAAGTTCCGCGAGACCGTTGCCGCTGGCGATAAGGCTGCTGCTGAGAAGCAGCTGCGCGTGGCATCCCGTGCCCTGGACAAGTCCGTGTCCAAGGGTGTCTTCCACCGCAACACCGCAGCCAACAAGAAGTCCGGCATGGCTTCCGCGTTCAACAAGATGGACTAAGAGCCATTGCACAGATCATCCCCCGGTCGCACTCTACGGAGCGCGCCGGGGGATTTTCTTGGCCCACTTTAGGCCGCGGAACCGGCAGGCAAGGCCGAGCGGGACTTAAGCGGGGTGCTTAGGCCAGTTCGTCGTTGAAATAGTCTTCGAAGATGGCGCCGGCGTTGCGGAAGGCGTCGGCAAGCGAAGTGCCGCCGCGGGTTTCCACGAAGGTCTCGAAGGCGGTCAGGAACTGGATGTAGATGATGTTGACGGTCGGCGTGAGCCGAGGATCGGAGGACTTCCAGCCCTCGCGGGCCTGCACAGCCTGGCGGACGCGCTGAATGATGCGGCCATTGCGCTGGCAGTACAGGGCACGCAGTTTCGTGTCCTTAGCCAGCGCCTGGGCCGTAAGCTGAGAAATTTCGGGAAAGAACTCATCGCCTACGGCACGGTTAAACTCGGCCATGGCTATGATTTCGGAATCTTCGCGCAGGCTTCCGGTAGGCAAGCCAGCGGCGAAGTTTTGGAATTGGTTCTCCACTTCCTCCGACATTTCGGGGCCTAAAACTGCCGATTCTTTGTCTTTTATGTAATTAAAAAGCGTACGGCGGGAAACGCCCACTTTGTGGGCGAGCTCCTCCATGGTGAACCCGTCATAACCATTCTCGATAACGAGGTTGAGCGCAGCGACTCGGATTTTTGATATACGCGGCATGAATGCCCCTTTCTGTCCCGAGGCTCTACAAGCTTCAGTATCTTTTCTTTCTCCCAGAGAAATTGTGAGGAAATTCTATTTTGTCTACAAACTAAGGGATTTTGAGGCGATTTTATTACCTTATATTCGGTCAGGAAAACCGCCATGCGCGCCATGGAAATTCCCCGCCGGTGCGTCTGCACATTTTCGCCCGTCATGGCACTATTTGGGAAAACTGTGACGTTAGACAACCAAAGGCGCTAAGCCCGCCCGGCCGCGCACCCGATTTATCCGATCGCGCGTTCGAAAGCCCGATGGTGCTCGCGTCCGGTAGGGCGGCTAAGATGAGTCAACGATGAAAAACGTTAAGCCACTGGTCAAATGGGCGGGCGGGAAGCGCCAGCTCTTGCCGCATATCCACGCCGCCCTGCCGGCGGATGCCCCGCGGCGTTTTTATGAACCCTTCATCGGTGGCGGCGCGGTGCTTTTCTCTCTCGAGCCGGCCAGAGCACGGGTCAACGATCTCAATGGTGAACTCATCAACCTCTATGAGGTGGTGCGCGACGGCGTCGATGAGCTCATTGCCGAGCTCGCGGGCTATCCCAATGAGGCAGAGTTTTTCTATGCGCTGCGCGCAGTGGACCGGGATGCCCAGCGGTTTGCCGCCCTCTCCCCTGTTGAGCGCGCCGCGCGGACGTTGTATCTCAACCGCACCTGCTATAACGGCCTGTATCGCGTGAACGCGGCGGGGCAATTCAACGCGCCGTTTGGGCGTTATAAGAATCCCACCATCTGCGATGAAGGCACGCTGCGCGCGGTCCACCGGTATTTTGCGGATAATGATGTGGCCTTCTCGCAGGGCGATTTCGCCGCGGCGGTGGCAGAGGCACGCGAAGGAGACTTTGTGTACTTCGACCCTCCCTATGACCCGGTGAACGTAACGAGCTCGTTTACCGGCTACCAAAAGGGCGGCTTTGACAGAGCGGAGCAAGAGCGGCTCAAAGAGGTCTGCGATGACTTGGATAGGCGCGGGGTGAAGTTCCTCTTGTCGAATTCAGCTACCGATTTCATCCGGGAGCTGTACGCGGACTATGAAGTAGGCATCGTGGGGGCGACGCGGGCGATTAACTCCGTTGGCTCGAAGCGGGGCAAGGTCGACGAAGTCCTGGTACGCAATTACGAGGTGCGCGGTGACTAGCGGGTCGCAGGCGCAGGAGTTGCGGGAGCAGGAGTTGCGGGCACGCTTTGGCGTGCCGGAGTCAATGAAGCTCGGCGTCAATGACTGGGGCTGGCTGCGCATCCTGGCGGCGGGATACGACGCGGAGCTGGAGCGGCGCGGGTACTTCTATATCAGCGCGCGGGAGCTAGAACGGCTCTCGGGCCGGCAGCCACGGCTGATGGCCAAGCATGATTTCTCTGCCTCGCGGCCGTGGATTTTTCAGCGTCTCCGCCTGGGAATCGTGCCGGTCAGCCGGAGCGAATACCTGGTGGGACGATTCAACCTGTACGAACGATTTCCAGAAACGCAGCGCGGCGAGGTGCGCACGCTAGAGCTGCCGGCGGGGCTCGACACCCTCTCGTTGGAGGCAGTGAGCTCGGAGGCGGTGGCGTTAAATGGGGCGTCGGCAAGCGGGATGCTGGAGGACTTCCTCGGGTGCGCGCCGTTGCAGGCCACGGTGGCGGGGCGCATGTCCACGCACGGGCTTAAGGTGCGGCTGCCGGACTTGGGCGTGGATGTGGCGGTGGACCGCGCGCAGATGGAAATCGACGGCGGCTTTGAATCGCTCGAGCACCTAGTGCTGGTGGAGGCGAAGAACCACCTGTCGGAGGATTTCAATATCCGGCAGCTGTATTTTCCGTATCGGCGTTTCCAGCAGCGCCTGGCCAAGGATGTGGTGCCGGTTTACCTGGTGTATTCCAATGGTATTTTCCACCTGTACCGCTATGAGTTTCGGGACCCGGCGGATTTTCGCAGCATTGCGCTGGTCGATAGCGCCCGCTACGCGCTGTCCTCCTCGCACTTGGATGCGCAGGCGGCCCTCGACATCGTGCGGGCGGTAGCGCCCGAACCCGAACCGGCCGTGCCCTTCCCGCAGGCCAATAGCTTTGAGCGGGTGGTCAACCTGCTTGAGCTCATAGCGCTGCAGCCGTTAAGCAAGGCGGAGATTACCCAGCGCTATGATTTCGACCCGCGGCAGGCGGATTACTATGCCAACGCCGCGCGATACCTGGGCCTAGCGGAGCCGGTGGAGGACACGTGGGAGCCGACGGAGCGCGGGCGAAGGGTTATTGAGCAGCCGCAGCGCGACGCCCGGAATGGGGCGCTCATACGGGCGCTGGCGGCGCGGCGGGTTTTCCGCGAGGTGCTTGAGCTCAGCCTGGCCCGCGGCGCGGTGGCTAGCACCGCGGAGATTTGTGCGGCCATGGATGGGCTGGGGCTCAGCTTGGCGACGTCCCGGCGGCGCGCCTCCACCGTCGCTCGTTGGACCCAGTGGGTGCTGGACACGGTGGCCGAGGGCACGCCGCGCCTATTTTAAGCCAGCAGGTTCTGCCCGCCGGAGATGATGAGAACAATGCCGGCGATGACGAAGAAGAGGCCCGAGCCGATGTCGATCCACGGGCCGGCGGCGATGAGCTTGCGGCGCACGGCATTGGTGGAAATTACCGTGGCGACGACGAGGAAGAAGAGGAAGGCCGACAGCGAAAGCGAGAGGGTCAGCGCAATCGCCAGCCAGACGGGTGGGCTGGCCGGGAGCAGCGGGGCGATCATCGCGGCGAGGAAGAGCACGATTTTTGGGTTGGACATATTGGTGGCCAGGCCGACCTTGAAGGCGGTGCGCAGGCGGCCGAGCTGGGCGGCGGCATCTTCTAGGTCAACGGGCGGATTGGCGCGCTGGGCGATGCCGCTGCGCAACGCGCGGGTTCCCATAAACACCAAAAAGCAGCCTCCGATGGCCTGGACCGCGCCGAGGATTTCCGGGAAGGCGGTCAGCAGCGCGGCGGCGCCAAAGACGGTGGCGGCGCTCCAAAAGAGCACGCCGATCTGGATGCCGGCGGCCGCGGCAATGGCGTGGCGGCGCGAGCGGGTGGCGTAGCGGGTCACCAAAATGATGTCCGGTCCCGGCGAGGCGACGCCCACCAGGTTCATCAGCAAGAGGGTGAAGAAGGATGTCCAGGTCACTCCCCCGCCTCGCTTTCGAGCCGCGGGAGAAGGTCGTCGCGGCCAAACATGCGGGCGGAATCCAGCGCGGAGGGATGGCCGGCGGTGGGGTCGGCGTGGGCGGAAAGGAGGGCGTCGATAACCGCGTCTTCCTTCTTGAAGATGGCACCGGCCAGCGGGGACTGGCCGCGGTCATTGAGCAGGTTGACGTCCGCGCCGGCGCGGGCAAGTGCGGAAACCAGCTCGGCGTGGCCGTGATAGGCGGCGAGCATAATAAAGGACTGGCCTTCATGGTTGACGAGGTCGATATTCACGCCGTGGTCGATATAGGCGAGGAGGTCCAAGTTGCCCTCGCGCGCCATGTCAAAGAGTCGACCGGCGAATTCTTGCACTTGCGTCTCAGACATAGTTTCTAGCTTATCGCGCCAGTTCCGCGACGCGTTTGACGGCCGCCTCTATGGCGAATTCGGGCTCGCCTCCTTGTCCTTTGACGGCGGCATCCAGCTCGGAGACGAGGATGACGGCCTTGGTAACATTATCGGCGGACCAGCGGCGGGCGACCGGCTGGGTCATCTTGACCACGTAGGGTGCTAGGCCGGTTTGGCTCGCCAGTGAGTACTGGTCCCCGCGCGCGGAGTAAAGGCGGGCGACGGCGCCAACCTTATTGGCCAGCGCCGCGGCAATCGCCACGGGGCTCGCGCCAAGCTGGAGAGCGCGACGGCAGGTGGATACGGCGGCTTCGACGCGGCCGGCGACGGCGGCGTCGGCAATGTCCCAATTGGCGACCTCGGCCACGCCGACGTAGTAGTTTTGCACCGCCTCGCGGGTGACATTGCCGCCGGTATCGGAGACCAACTGGGAGATGGCTGAGGCCAGCTCGCGCAGATCAGAGCCCACGCCCTCGAGCACGGCGTGGATAACGTCCGGGGTCGGACGCACGCCGTGACTGGAAAATTCGCGGGTGGCCCACTGACCCAGCTCATTGGGGTAAAGCGAAAAGACCTCGTGGACCTCGGCAATCTTGCGCAGCTTGGCCACAAGCTCGGGCTGTTTCTTCTTTTTCTTCAGCGTCTTGGCCGTCACGGAGTAGATAATGACCATGGTCATGCCCGGCGCGGGATTGGCGCAGGCGCGCAGAAGGATATCGACTACTTCTTTGCCGGCGCGCTCGCAGTCGCTGATGACGATGACGCGGTTATCGCCAAAGAGCGACGGGCTGGTGGCCTCGAGGATCTCGCCCTCAGAGACCTCAGAAGCTTTGAGCTTGGTCAGCTCGGGCCGGGTACCGGTAGATCCGCTCTCCTCGGCCGCGGCGCGCTGGATCTGCAGGCGGGCACGTTCGGTGAGGAATTCATCGTCGCCGAGGATGAGGTGTACTGGAGGCATGCCCGCCATTCTAGCCTGCGGCCAGGCCGAGCCAGGCGATGCCCGCCAGCGTCAGCGCCAAGGTGAGCCACGGGCGGTGATAGAGGAGGCCGGCGATGATCCAGGCGTAGGCAAGCAGCGTAAAAAGCGGGTTGGCGGGGATGGTGACCACGGACAGGTGGGCCACGCCGTGGGCGATGGTATTAATCCACCACGAGAAGGGCTCAATGAGGCACAGCAAGCCGGCGCCCAGCACGTCCAGCGGGCCGAGCTGGGCGAAGATGGCGGCGATAAGCCCCACGATGGTAATCGGCACGGTGGCGGGCTCGACGAGGATATTGGCCAGCACGGAGACGACGGAGACTTCGCCGGACATGAGTGCCACCAGCGGGAGGGTGACGATATCGGCGGCGATGGCCACCGCGACCGCGCGCAGGAAGATGGCGGGCCAGCCGGTCACGGCCAAGTGCTTGTAGATGAGCGGGCTCAGCGCCACGATGCCGAGCGTCGCCGCGCAGGATAGGGCAAAACCAAAGTGCACGGCGAGGTCGGAATCCACAAAGAGCAGCGCGATGATGCCGAGACTGAGCGCATGGATGGGCTCCATGCGCGTGGAATTGAGCACGGCGAGCAGCCCCACTACCCCAGCGACGGCCGCGCGCTGGACGGAGGGCTCGAAGCCCACAAGCAGAACATAGGTGGCAAGGGCGCACAGGGAGGCGGCCACGCGGACGCGGGGCCCGAGCGCGAAGGCGGCGCAGACCACGGCCGCGGCGGAGCAGACGATGGCCACATTGGCGCCAGATACAGCGCTTAAGTGTGAGAGCCCGGTGGCGATATACAGGTCGCGCTCGGCGGTATCTTGCAGCGCGGTATCGCCGAGTACCATGCCAGGAATCAGGCCCTGGCTGGAGGGCCCGACGGTATCGAGGACCAACGCGCGGAAGTTCTCGGCCACGCCGGCCGCCCAACCGGCCAGGCCTTCGGGCTCGGCGGTTACCTGCACGTCGGTGGCATTGGCACTGAGCTTTCCGACGCCCGCCCTATCCGACTCCCCCACCTTCACCCTCGCCGTAATTTCGGCACCCGCGGCAACCGGGACCGGATCCGGGCTAAAGACGGGCAGCTGCGTGGGGTATCCCGGAACCTTGATCCGCAGTAACCAGCCACCGGTACTGGTATGCGTCGGTGCGGTAACGAGTCGCCCGGTGACTTCGGTGCCGAGATCGAAGGCGGCGGCGCGGGCCTGGCGTACCGCGGCAACGAGCGCCGCAGCAGAGGCGACCGCCCCGCAAAAGAGCGCCTGGCCCCACTGGCGGGCAACCAGGCACAGCGAAACGACGACTGCGATGAGTGCGATGGCCCATCCGCAGCCGGCGAGTAGCACGGCGATGACGGCCAGCCAGGCGGTGGCCGCGCCGGGGACGAGCCGCAGTTCTCGCATCGCACGCTCGAGCTCGGGTTAAAGCTGGACCTGGTCTTTAAGCTGCGCCAGCTTCGCCGGCCCGATGCCAGAGACCTCGAGGAGCTCTTCTACGTTCTTGAAACCACCGTGCTCTTCGCGGTAGGCCACGATGGCTTGCGCGGTCACCTCGCCGACCCCCTTGAGTTCGGTGAGCTCCTCGGCGGTGGCGCTATTGAGGCTCACGCCGCTGCCGCTAGGGCCACCGCCGGGGCCGCTGGAGTTGTCGCCGGCTGGGGCGGGCTCGCCGGGTGCGGGAGGTGGTGCGGCGCCGGAGGGCAGGATGTGGAGCTGTTGGCCGTCGGAAAGCCGCTGGGCATGGTTGAGAGCCAGGGTCTCGGCGCCTGGCAGCGGCTGGGCGGCGTCGAGGGCATCGGCCACGCGCGCGCCGGGCTCGAGCGTTTTCAGTCCAGGCTCAGCCACCTCGCCGATGACCGAAACGATGATTTCACTGGGTTCGTCGCTCGGGGCCACGCCTGGGCTCATAGCCGCAGGCTCGGGCATGCCGGAGGATTCTTCGGAGCGCGCATTGATGCCGAGCCAGACCACCACGCCGATAACGAGAATGACCGCCACGGCGCAGGCCTGCCAGGGGCTGATGCGCAGTCGCGGGCGCGGGTAATCGACGGCGAGGAGTTCTTCCTCGCCGGTGGGTTGGGTAAATTCGCGGAGTCGTTCGCTGATCTTGGGTGCCGCCATGGCGCTGAGGCTAAGCGCGGGCGCAAACAAGTGGTAGGTCGAGCGAAGGTGGGCTGTGGATAACTTGTTGTGGGCGTCAACTAACCCGGCGCGATGGGTCTAGTTATCCACAGATCGGCGCGGCGGGAAGGCGCGAGGTCGACCACGTGTGTGAGAATGCACAGGTTCCGCGGGCGACTCGGAGCTAAACACGGCGGAGACGCCGATGGCGGAGGGGCCGGCGTGGACAGAGAGGACGTCGTTAAGCGGAGTGCAAATAAAGGACGAACCCTGCGGCAGCGCCGCTGCAAGGAGCGCCTCCAACTTGGCGGCCGCGTCCTCGGCCTGGTTGTGCTGGATGGCGACAAAGGCCGGCTCACCGTCCGCGCGGGAGGCGATGAGGTCCACCAGCTTGGTAAAAGCCTTGGTCTGGGTGCGGGTCTTGCCCACCAGCTCCAGCTTGCCACCGGTAATCGACATAATCGGCTTGGTAGCCAACAGCGCCGTAGACAACACAGCCGTGGCCGGGGAAAGGCGGCCAGAGCGGCGCAGGTCCTCCGTGGAATGCAGGTAAACCCAGGTAGCCGCGCGTGTGAGGGTATCGATGGCCGCGGCGTAGCACTCGTCCAAGCTGGCGCCGCGAGAGGCGAGCTTAGCCGCGGACATGGCGGCCGCCCCCATGGCCATGCCGGCCGAGCCGGAATCAATGACCCGAACCGTGTGCGGGAAGACGCCGGAGGCCGATACCGCGGCGGAATAGGTGGAAGATAGCTCTTTGGACAGGTGAATGGCTATCACGCCATCATCCTGGGCGCGCTCCATTTCACGGCCGTAGGCGGCAGCCAGCTCCAGCGCGCTCAAACCCGAGGTGGAGCGCTCCAGGCCATCTTTGCCGTGGCTTTCCATGAGGTGGAGGTCAATGACCGTGATGGATAGCTGCTCCGCCAGCTCTGGCGGCAGGCCCGCGGAGGAATCCGTAATGACGCGAACCGTCACTAGATATCCGCCCCGCCGTCCCCGGTGACCTCGCCGCCCATATTCCAGCCGTCGAAATACCACTGGGCGCTGCCCACATTATCTGGGGTGAATTCCAGCGAAGACAGCGGCGTGTCCGGGTTGAAATCCGGGCGGGCCGTCAGCTGTGACCAGTGGGTATTTTTCAATCCGGAAAGGATTCCGTACTGCGCATGGTCAAGGCCCAGCAGGTGGCAGGTCAGCGCCGAGATAGCGCCGCCATGGGCCACGATAAGGACGGGGCCTTGGTCCCAGCCAGCGAAGTCTGCCATGAGCTCATCGACGACAGGCCGGGCACGCTCGGCCACGTCCACGCGGGACTCGCCCTGCGGCGGGGCCCAAGTGGGGTCGTGGCGCCAGATGGCGCGCGCGCCGGGGAACTCGGCATCTACTTCGGCGGAGGTTCTGCCCTGCCACTGGCCTAGGTGCGTCTCGCGCAGGCGGGCATCCGTGGTGAAATCCATGCCGAGGGCATCGGCGACCACGCGCGCAGTTTCGCGCGCGCGGAGGAGATCGGAGGCGACGATTTTAGACACGCCCTGATCCTGCAGCAGGCGCGCGGCGGCGCGGGCCTGCTCATAGCCCAGCTCAGACAGCTCGGTGTCCAAGTGGCCCTGCATGCGGCCGGTGGCGTTATAGGTAGTTTGTCCGTGGCGGATCAGGATCAGGCGGCGGCTCATGCGGGTTTAAAGCTCCTCGTCCTCACCAGGGACCTTATCGGCCAGTGGGAGCTCGTCGATGGAATCAACTTCGCGCGGGTTGACGCCATTGGTCCATTCGCCCGGGCGCTCTGGGGCCTCGATGCCCTCGATCTCCAGTGCTGGGCAATCGTGGTACAGGCGGTCCAAGCCGTAGAACTCGCGCTGGTCATTGCGCTGAACGTGGACGACGATATTGCCATAGTCCAGCAGCACCCAACGGTTCTCGCGGTTGCCCTCACGGCGCTGCGGCTCGAAGCCTTGCTTAGTCATTTCGTCTTCGACTTCATCCACGATGGAGCCGACCTGACGCTCGTTGTCTGCAGAAGCGAGTACGAAGACCTCGGTGATAGCGAGGACATCGGAGACATCAATGGCCGCGATATTGGTGGCCAGCTTTTCTTGCGCGGCGTGGGCCGCGGTTTCTGCCATGCGGCGGGCGAGATCAGAAGTAGACAATGTGTAAAAATTCCCTTTTCGCGTCTGAGTATATTCGGTATGAACTATCTCTATTGAGAGTCTATTCTTGCACGTTTAGCAGGCCCGTGCCCAAAATCTGGAGAAGGCCGCGGAAGTTTCTACAGGGGCTTATCTGGGTTAGGCCCATAGAGATTGTTCTTGGTGATGTACTGCACCACCCCATCCGGAACGAGGTACCACACGGGCTGCCCCTGCCCGGCGCGTTCGCGGCACGCCGTGGAGGAAATCGCCATGGCGGGAATGTCGATGAGATCGATAGCCTCTTGCGCATCGGCAGGTAGCATATCGGCGCTTAATTCATAGCCGGGGCGGGTCACGCCCACAAAGTGCGCCATCTCCAGCATCTCTTCCCAGTTATGCCAGCTCATGATGGAGGCCAGCGAATCGGCACCGGTAATGAAATAAAACTCCGCATCTGGGAAGAGTTCACGCAGGTCGCGCAACGTATCGATGGTGTAGGTGGGCCCCTCGCGGTCAATGTCTACGCGCGAGACGGTAAAGCGCGGGTTGGAGGCCGTGGCCACCATCGTCATCAAGTAGCGGTGCTCGGCCGCAGTGACGTCGCGGTGGGACTTTTGCCACGGCTGGCCGGTGGGAACAAAGACGACGGTATCGAGGGCAAAGCGGTGGGCGGCCTCGCTGGCCGCTACCAAGTGGCCATTGTGAATGGGATCAAAGGTCCCACCCATGATGCCGATGCGCTGTGGGCTAGTCATGGGTGGTGATTATAGCCGCACCACTAGGGGCGGGTCTGTCCGGTACCCTGCAGGATCCACTTAGAAGAGGTGAGCTCCGGCAGCGCCATTGGGCCGCGGGCGTGCAGCTTCTGGGTGGAAATGCCGATTTCGGCGCCCATGCCATAGACCTCGCCATCGGTGAAGGCGGTAGAGGCGTTGAGCATGACCGCGGCGGCATCTACCTCGTTGCCGAACTTCACTAGGACGTCGGCATCCTGCGCGGCGATGGCCTCGGTGTGGCCAGTCGTGAACTCGGCGATGTGGGCAATGGCACCGTCGACGCCGTCGACCACCTTGGCGCAGATATCCATGGACAGCGATTCCTCGCGCCAGTCCTCATCGGTGGCCTGCACGGCATCCTTGACGCCGAAGGCCTCGAGCTCGGCGACGTCGCCGTGGATGGTCACGCCGGCATCCTGCAGCGCGGTGATAATGCGGAGCTTGGCGGAGTCGTCCAAGGCGGCGTCGATAAGCACGCACTCCGTGGAGTTGCACACGGAGGTGCGGCGGGTCTTGCCGTTGATGACCATGTCGATGGCCTTGTCCAAGTCCGCAGAGGCGTCCACGTAGAAGTGGCAGTTGCCGGTGCCGGTCTCAATGGCCGGGACGGTGGCGCCGGTAACAACGGCCTCAATAAGCTTGGCGCCACCGCGCGGAATGACCAGGTCCACCAGGCCGCGAGCGGTGATGAGGTCCTGGACGGAATCGTGGGTCTCGCACGGCAGAAGTTGCACGGCCTCGCGCGGAAGGTCAAACTCGGCGAGGGTATCCTGCAAGATTTCTACCAGCTTGGCATTGGAGTTGCGGGCGGATTTGGAACCGCGCAGCAGCGGCACGTTGCCGGACTTAATGGCCAAGCCGAAGGCGTCCACGGTGACGTTCGGGCGGGCCTCATAGACCATGCCCATCACGCCGAGCGGGACGCGCACCTGCTTCATCTGAATGCCGTTGTCCATGGTGCGGCCCTGCAGGATCTCCCCTACTGGGTCCTGCAGGCCGGCTACCTGGCGCAGGCCACCGGCAATGCCTTCGACGCGCGCGGCGTCGAGGGACAGGCGGTCAATAAGAGACTCGGACATGCCGCGTTCGCGGCCGGCGTCGATATCCTGCTTATTGGCGGCGAGAATATCTTCGGTGTGGGCAATGAGGTTTTCGGCTGCGCGCTGCAAGATCTCATTCTTGCGCGGCGTGGACAGCTGCGCCACGACGGGCGCGACTTCCTTGGCAGCACGGGCTTTGGACAGAACTTCTTCGCGTTCAGTGTTGCTCATGCCATACCAGCTTAACGAAAGGCCACGTGCATTTCAGCCGGTTGGGCAGCAAGCACCCGCACGGTGGCCTACTTATTAGCCGAGCTCGCGGCGGCGCTAATCGGATGCACGGCGGCGGCGCTTCTCGTCCTTCCGCTCGAACATGAGGTATTCCTCCTCAAAATAGCTCAGATTATAAACGTGGCGGGCTCCGGCCGAGCATACAAAACAGATGATCGGGATAACCCAGAAATAGGTCCAGTGGAAGAAGAAATAGCCGAGCACAACGGAAAGAATGGTGGCTGCCCAGGCAGCATAATCGACCGTCTTTACTTTCTTCCGGCGCTCCCTCATATCCGCAACCTCA
Source organism: Corynebacterium marquesiae (assembly GCF_030229635.1). Classification (NCBI taxonomy): domain Bacteria; kingdom Bacillati; phylum Actinomycetota; class Actinomycetes; order Mycobacteriales; family Corynebacteriaceae; genus Corynebacterium; species Corynebacterium marquesiae. Next base: position 65,101 of record NZ_JASPII010000004.1, on the reverse strand, counting down.
GCCGCGGTCGGGTTGAGCTGGCCATCGTCAGCGCGGTTACCGGGGCTATCCATCAGTAGCCAGCTTCAATATCTACTTCCGTGGGGATTGCCTCACCTGCGGCAAAGCGCTCCATGGCCTGTACTGTATGCGAGCCAATGCGCCGGCGCACCGAATATGGTGGGTTGGCCAGGTGCGGAGTGATGACTACGTTGGGCATGTCCCACAGCGGGTGTCCATCAGGCAAGGGCTCGGGGTCGGTGACATCTAGGCCGGCGCCGGCGATCTGGCCGGAGCGAAGAGCGTCAACAAGGGCCTCAGTGTCCACAAGCGGACCGCGGCCGACATTAATTACCACTGCATGGTCGGGCATGGCACGGAAGGCAGCAGCATCGAAAAGCTGGTGTGTCTGCTCCGTGAGCGGCGCAAGTGCCACGAAATAGTCGGCGGCCGGCCACACGCGCTCAATATCGGTGGTGGCGAAGGTTTCATCGGCGCCTTCCACTGGGGTACCGGAGCGATTGACCGCAATGATGCGCGGGCCAAAGCCTTCCAGCATGTGAATTAGCCGCTTTCCGATGCCCCCAGCACCCACCACCGCAACCGTCTTATCTTCAAAAAGGAAGCTGGTGTGCGCCTCCACCTCATCGCGGTTATTCCAGCTCGTCCCCACGCGCTTATGCGCATGCAATTGGGCGAGCAGGAGCGCAATAGTGGATTCGGCCACGGTGGCGTCATATAGCCCTGCGGCATTGGACCAGCGGGCGGTGGTATCACGCATGACGCCGAGCAGATGGTCCACCCCGGCAAAAGGAACCTGCACCAAGCCCACGTTCGGCGGCAGGGGCTGCGGGAAATCATCTGGACCGCCGTTGAAGATGAGCACCTCGGCCTCCTCCAGCGGGGCACGCTCGTGGCCGGCTGCATCGAGGGCCTGCAGGGTTTCCTCCCACGGGGTGGGCAACATCGCGTACTTCATTAGTAGCCAGCCTCCGCATCGACGCGGGTGGGCATGGCCTCTCCCCTCTCCCACGCGGCGGCATTGGCGTTGAAGATAGCGCCCAGGTGGTACTGCGCCACGTGTGCGGAGGCAGCCATGTGCGGGGTCATGGTGCAATTGGGCAGGTCATAGAGCGGGTGACCATCAGGCAGCGGCTCGGGATCCATAACTTCCAGCCCGGCGCCGGCGATCTCACCATCGCGCAGGGCCGCCACGAGATCCTCGGTTACCACGGTGCTGCCACGGCCGACGTTGATGAAGATGGCGGAGGGTTTCATGGCGCGGAACGTGGCGGCATTGATAAGCGCCTCCGTGTCTTTGGTCGCCGGGAGGATGCAGAAGATAAAATCCGCTTCGCCCCACACGTGGTCGGCCTGCTCCATGGGCACGACCTCATCGGCGCCTTCCACCGCGCGACCAGAGCGATTGACGGCAGTAATGTGCACGCCAAAGGGCTTGAGGAGTTTAATGAGCTGCTTGCCGATACCCCCAGCGCCAAAGATCGCCACCTTCTTCGGCCCTTGCTGGTCATAGAGCCACGCCTGGGACTCGTCCAGCTCCTTGGCCACCGACCAGGTAGCGGCTTGGGCGAAGGCCTTGTGGTGGTGCGCCTGGGAAAGGGCCAACCCGAGTGCGGACTCGGCCACTGGCTGGGCAAAGGCACCGGCGGAGTTGCACCACGGCACGCCGTCTGGGGTAATGACGCCGGCATCGATGAGCTGGTTGACGCCGGTATAACAATGCTGCACCCAGCCAATATTCTCCGGCATCTCGGGGATGCGGCGCGGGTTCGGAGCATTATTGATATAGACCTCGGCCTCTTCAATGCTGCTTACGCGTTGGTGCCCGGCAGCCTCGATGTCTTCTACCATCGGCTGCCAGGTTTCCGGTCCCATGAAATACTTCATGCCCCAACCATACGGGGAATCTTCGCCCTCGGTTTAGATGCGGGAGGCGAAGTTTGAGAGGTAATCCGCGTGGACGACGGAACGGCGCTGTTCCTCGGGCAGGTCTTCCATCTTCTTGCCCTTAATGACGTGGAGCTCCTCGGAGTCAAAGCGGACTTCGCCGCGGCCGATGACCTCACCATTCGGGCCCAGGATATCGATGATTTCTCCCTTATTGAACTCGCCCTGCACGTCGGTAATGCCGACAGCGAGCAGCGAGGTGCCGCCCTTGGTGACGGCCTCCTTGGCGCCCTCGTCGAGGCGGACGGCTCCGCCAGTATCGGCGCAGTAGAGTGCCCAGAACTTCCAGGCGGACAGCTGGCGTTCCTCGCGGGTGTGGAAGACGGTGCCCACGGAGGCGTCGGCAAGCGCGGGGCCGATATTATCCGTGGAGGTCAGCAGCACTGGAATGCCGCCGCGGGTAGCCAGGCGGGCCGCGGAAACCTTGGTGGCCATGCCGCCGGTGCCAACCTTCCCGCCATCACCAGCCACAACGCCCTTCAAGTCCTTGCCGGTGCGCACCTCATCGATGAACTTGGCATCCGGCTCGGCGGGGTTCTTGTCATATAGGCCATCCACATCGGAGAAGAGGAAGAGCGCGTCCGCGCCTACCAGGTTGGCCACCAGCGCGGAAAGGCGATCGTTATCACCAAAGTGCATTTCCGACGTCGCCACCGCATCGTTCTCGTTCACGATGGGGATGGTGCGCAGCTGGCGCAGGCGATCAATGGTGCGCTGCGCGTTGCGGGCGCGGTCGCGGTGCCCCGTATCGGAGGCGGTGAGGAGGACCTGGCCGATGGTGCGCTTATAGCGCGCAAAGGACTGGCCCCACACAGAGGCCAAGTGTACCTGGCCGACGGACGCGGAGGCCTGCTTAGTAGCCAAATCGGTGGGGCGCTGGTGCAGGCCGAGCGGGCCCATACCTGCGGCAACCGCACCGGAAGAGACAATGATGACATCGGAGCGGCCCATGCGCGCATGGACGGCATCGACGATGTGATCAATCTTTTCCTGGGAAACGCGAAAATTCTCGTCTGTTAGAGAAGAGGAACCAATCTTGACCACCACGCGCTTTGCCTGCGCGATGTCGCGGCGGAGATCCGATTCAAAACCGGACGCCACCGGATTTTCATCGAGCGGTTCCGGGAAAGGGGTATCAGCGGTAGGTCCGTCAAAAGGCTCTACCGGAAGTGGAAGGATGGGCTCTTTCTGTTCATCAGAAGACATGCCAACCGAGTTTACAAAGCCCACCCTCCAGCACACCCCAAGAATAGGGGGATCTGGGACTAGCCCTGCCACCTATCGCGGTTTGCGCCCTCGCGAGTGACCTCTTCATCGGTGCCGTAATCGTATTCATCGATAAGGCCGCGACGCGCCTGAGAGGCGCGCTTGCGCTCCGCTGCAGAAGCACGGGCGGTTCCTTTAAGGCGAGCATCCTCGCCGCGGCTGGCCATCGTTGGATCGCCGCCGGTCATCGGCTCCCACTCAAACGTAATGCCGCCGATGGTTACCGGGCAGCCCTCTACTGCACCCTGCTCGCGCAGCTCATCTTCCACACCAGCCTTGGCCAAGCGGTCCGCCAAGAAACCCACTGCCTCATCATTTTCAAAGTCAGTCTGGGTAATCCAGCGATCAATCTTCTTGCCCTCAACAATGAAGCCACCTTCGACCTCCGGATCGGCCTTGACGGTGAAATCAGCAAACGCGCCGGTGTGCTTCTTATGGCCTTGGGCCTTGGGATGGATAACGGTGTGGTTTTTATCCTTCTTTGGCAACGGCTGGGCCTTGCGGTGCTCAGTCACCATATCCATGAGCCGGAACTTCAGCGGATCCAGACCCTTGCGAGCGACGGCCGAAATAATAAAGACAGGCCAGCCAAACTTCTCTTCCAGATCATCCTTGACAAAATCGGCCAGCTCTTCGGCCTCAGGCACATCTGCCTTATTCAAGATGATGACGCGGGGGCGCTCACGCAGATCCCCTAAACCAGTATCTTCCTGCAAAGCCTCCTGGTACTTCGCCAACTCATTTTCCATCGCCTCAATATCAGAGACCGGATCACGGCCCGGCTCGATGGAGGCGGTATCAACTACGTGCGCCAGCACCGCCGTGCGTTCAATATGGCGCAAAAAGTCTAGACCGAGCCCCTTGCCATCGGCCGCGCCTGGGATAAGCCCCGGCACGTCCGCGATAGTAAAGGAGCTATCTCCCATATCCACTACGCCGAGGTTCGGCTGCAGCGTGGTAAAAGGATAATCACCGATCTTGGGCTTTGCGGCCGACAGCACCGAAATCAAGGATGACTTACCTGCCGATGGAAAGCCCACCAGCCCTACATCCGCCATAGATTTCAGCTCAAGGATCAGATCATGTGCTTGGCCTGGCTCACCTTGGAGAGCAAAGCCCGGTGCCTTGCGGTTCTTTGAGGCCAATGCGGCATTGCCCAGACCGCCAAACCCGCCTTCTGCAGCCACAAACCGCGTTCCCGGAACAGTAAGGTCCGCCAAGGTTTCGCCCTTTTCGGTGCGAACCACCGTTCCAGCCGGGACCTCCAAAATCAGGTCTTCACCGCGAGCACCATTGCGCATATCGCCGGCGCCATTGCCGCCGCGTTGCGCCTTAATATGCGGGCGGTAGTGGAAATCCATAAGCGTATGGATTTGCTCAGAAACCTCGAGGATGATGTCACCGCCGTGGCCGCCATTGCCGCCATCTGGGCCGCCCAAAGGCTTAAACTTCTCGCGGTGGACAGACACACAGCCGTGTCCACCGTCGCCTGCTTGCAGGTGCAGGACAACGCGGTCAATAAAACGTGCCATGGTCAAACCCTCCGTTAGTTAAATCTTTGTCCCCGCCAGTGTAATGCGTGTCTTGGGCTGGGCTCCAACCGCAACCGGATTGAGTCCGCCTATCTAGTCGGCCATCCCATCGGTTGTGTCCGCTAGCGTGGTGTATCTATTACCTGGGTGGAGCCTCGTTTCGGTTTCCACAAAACCAGAAAATCCTCGAGCCGCCCTCACTGGGGCAGACTCGAGGATTAACCTCATCGGCCTTAGTTAGGCAGTTGCCTCTGCAGCAACCTCTTCAGCCGGAACGATGTTGACCATACGACGGCCACGCTTGATACCGAACTCAACGGAGCCAGCTGCAAGCGCGAACAGGGTATCGTCGCCGCCGCGGCCTACGTTCTCACCTGGGTGGAACTTGGTACCGCGCTGACGCACGATGATCTCGCCGGCATTAACCTGCTGACCACCGAAGCGCTTGACGCCGAGACGCTTGGACTCGGAATCGCGACCGTTGCTGGAGCTGGAAGCACCCTTCTTGTGTGCCATGTGGTTTTCCCTCCTTTAGGGATAATTACAGCCGGTTAAGGCTTACTTGATACCGGTGATCTTCAAGGTGGTCACAGGCTGACGGTGGCCCAGACGCCTCTTGTAACCAGTCTTGTTCTTGTACTTCAGGATATCGACCTTCGGGCCCTTACCCTGCTCAACGATTTCTGCGGAGACAGAAACCTTCTCCAAGTCGGAAGCCTTGGACTTAACATCGGCGCCATCGACGAGCAGAACCGGGGTGAGAGCTACGGCAGAGCCTGGCTCACCCTCGATCTTCTCGACCTTGACGAGGTCACCTTCAGCAACCTTGTACTGCTTGCCGCCGGTCTTGACGATCGCGTACATAGAGGGTTACCCCTTATCTAAACTCGCTCGGAAGCAACCGGGGAGGCCGCGTTCCGAATGGACACTTACACATTGCGTTTAGTTCCCGCGCGAACATGCCCGCACAGCTCACTAAGTGAGTGTCGGACTGATCCAGCGTCGTGAGTACTAAACAGCGACTGTCAAAGACTACCCCGTAGCGGGCACAAAATACAAACCGCGCTTTTTGTGCCCGCGTGGCGTAGCCCTAAGACGTGCTTCGCCGTGCTACGCGGCGTCGGCCGCGCCCAGACTTAGCGCGCGACGTCTCCTTGTGCGCACCGCTCGCAGAAGACTGCTTCTGCCCTGCGTTATCCTGCGCCTTTGGGGCCTTGACGCTTGCCGACGCCCCCTTCTTGCGCACCGCCCTCTTCTTTCCGCGGCGCAGCACCTTGGTATCGCCCGTGGTCGCCCGCTGGCCAGCATCGGAACGATCCGGCGAGCCACCCTGCTGCGTCGAACGGCCTTGTGTGGTCTTCGCTGCCTTCGGATTCTCTGCTACCGCCTTTTTAGGAGCGACCTGTCGCACGGCACGGCGACGCCCACGGCCCTTGCCACCGGCGCGCCCCGCACGCGCGGCGCCAGCGGCCTTTTCATGGCGCTGCTCGGCGGACCCGCCCGCCTGCTTGTGCTTGTGCTCCTGCGCCTTTTCCTTGACCTCGTGCGGCACGCGCGAGGTGGTCCGGCGCTTGGTCTGCTGGGTGCGCACCGCACGACGGCGGCCACGCCCGCGAGCCTTGCGCTCTTCGCGCGAGCTCTTCTCTCCGCGCTGGGCTTCAGCGCCGTTGGCATTATCGTCGGCGTCGACAGAGTCCTGCTCACCGGAGACCGCGAAGTCCTGCGGCTGCGGGCGCCTATCGGAGCGCGAATTTCCGCGGGTGCGGCGCTTGCGGCGCGGGGAAGCCTCAAACTCAGCTACTGCCTCGTCATAGGACTTTTCAATTGCCGTCTCCGTAGCCGTTGCCTTCTCGGTAATCTTCTGCTCGCCGCCTGCAGCTGCACGCGTGGCCTTAGACGGGCGCGTCGCCCGGCGCGGCTTCTTGCCACGCTTGGAGCCCGCCCCGGCACCTGGGTGTACCTGCGCAATAGCGCCCGAGTCGGCGTCCGTTTCCGCATCGGGGACGTAGGAATTAAATTCCTGCACCTCGTCGCTCTCGGCAGCATTATCCGCCGCGGCGTACGCGATGGCCTCGATATCGGATACCTCAGTCTGGGTGTGCTTGCGCGCACGGCGGCGACCGCGTCCACGTCCGCGCTCCTTGTTGCGGTCATGGTCCCCGCTGTGCTCTTCCGATCCAGCGTGTGACTGAGCCGGACCGCGCTCATCTACAACGACGTTCGCTACGAGATCTTCCAGCGACGTCTTCGCAGATTCCTGTGCGGCCTCTTCGCTCTCGGTACCGTAGACCGGCGCCTGGGTCTTCTTAAATCGCTTAGGCTTGGAGGAGCTCTCGGCGGCGTCGTCAAGCTCGTGCTTATGCATCGCCACCGCAGCCGGGTGCTGCTGCGGATCGTGGTGTTGCTTCTTGTGCGCCTTGGGCTTGCGGCCAGAATGCTTGGACCGGTGCTCGTCCTCGGCCTCATCCACCGGATACTGGTGAATGATGATGCCACGGCCGTTACAGCACTCGCACTCGGTGGAGAACGTTTCTACCAAGCCGGTGCCGAGGCGCTTGCGGGTCATCTGCACCAGACCCAGCGACGTCACCTCCGAGACCTGGTGGCGGGTGCGATCGCGGCCCAAGGCTTCCTTCAGGCGGCGCAGCACCAGATCCTGGTTTTCCGGCAGGACCATATCGATAAAGTCCACGACGATCATGCCGCCGAGATCGCGCAGGCGCATCTGGCGCACGATTTCTTCGGCCGCCTCGAGGTTATTGCGGGTTACCGTTTCCTCTAGGTTGCCGCCGGAACCGGTGAACTTTCCGGTATTGACATCAATCACGGTCATGGCCTCGGTGCGGTCGATGACCAGCGTGCCGCCGGAGGGCAGCCATACCTTGCGCGAGAGCGCCTTATGCAGCTGCTCATCAATGCGGTAAGCCTCAAAAGCATCCTGCCCGCCGTGGTCCTTGGCACGGTAGCGCACCACGCGGTCCGCAAGGTCTGGCGCCATGGAATCCACATAAGCACGGACGGTATTGAAGGAACGCTTGCCATCGACGATGAGCTCAGTGAAGTCTTCGTTGAAGAGATCGCGCACCACCTTGATGAGCATGTTCGGCTCTTCATACATGGTCACCGGCTTGGCGCCCTTGGAGGATTTTTCTTTCTTAGCGTGTGCCACGATGTCCTCCCACCGGCTGTGCAGGCGGTTGACGTCGGTAGCGATTGCCTTTTCCGGTACGTTTTCGGCGGCGGTGCGGATGATCGCTCCACCATCGCCTGGCACCACGCGGCCGAGGATATCCTTCAAGCGCTTGCGCTCTGGGGCAGGCAACTTGCGGGAAATGCCGGCGCTGCGCCCGCCCGGTACGTAGACCAGGTAGCGGCCAGCAAGGGAAATCTGGGTGGTAAGGCGCGCGCCCTTATGACCGATGGGATCCTTAGCCACCTGAACCAGCACCTGGTCACCAGACTTCAGGGCGTTTTCTACCTTGCGGGCGCGCCCGTGCAGCTTGGTCTTGCGCCAGTCGATTTCACCGGCGTAGAGCACGCCGTTTCGGCCCTGTCCGATATCCACGAAAGCCGCCTCCATGGACGGCAGCACGTTTTGAACGCGGCCCAAGTAAATATTGCCAATGAGCGAGGCCTGGGATTCGGTGGTAACGAAGTGCTCGACCAACAGGTCATCTTCTAATACGCCCACCTGGGTGATGATGCCGGCGCCGTCCTCGCGCTCCTTATCGCGCACCACCATGGTGCGCTCCACAGCTTCGCGGCGGGCAAGGAACTCCGCTTGGGAGACGATGTGCTGACGGGTGCGGCCCTTTTCGCGCAATTCCGCGCGGCGGCGCTTCTGAGCCTCGATGCGCGTGGAGCCGCGGATGGCTTTCGGCTCTTCAATGTGCTCGGGCTCGTCTGCCTGCTCTTCACGCTTCGCACCGGCGCCGCGTCCGCGGGATGCGCCGCGGCGTCCGCGGCGGCGGCCCTCAGGCTTTCCGGAACCGCGGTCGGAGCCGGAGTGCTCGCGGCTTTCTGCGGCGGAGTCTGCAGCATCCTCGTTGTCATCGCCTGCGGAGTCGTCGGCCGAGAAGTCCTCCTCCGCTGCATCTAGAGTCGGTGCAAATGCCGCAGCCTCGTCCAGCTGCGGGGCCATGAAGATGGGCGCAAAGTCATAGTGCCCGGAGTCTTCCTCGGATTCGGCGCGTGGGACGATGTGCGGCGCGTAGTAGTCATCCTCGAAGTCCTCGCCGGCTTCTGCCAGCGCCTCGTGCAGCTTTGCCGCATCAACCGTTCCGGTATCAAAGCCGCTCGCAGGTGCTTTTTCCGTCTCCTCCGTGGCTTCTGCTGCTTCGGGTACTTCTGCTTCAGCGTGCTCGGCGTCCTCGGTGGCTGCGCGAGTTTCGGCCGCAGCCTGAGCAAGCGATGCCTCTACCTTGTCTTCGATCTGGGAGATTTCATTATCCACGTTCTTGCGCACGCGGTGGCGCAGGTGCTCTTCGTCTTCCGTGGACTGCCCCCCTTCCTCTGACTCGGCGGTATCTGCCAGCTCTTCGGGTGCTGGTGCGGAGGACTTACGGGTGGCCTTGCGGGCGCGCTTGGCGCGCTTCTTCGCTGGCTTCTTTTCTGTTTCCTCGTCCGGGTTTTCTTCCGGTTGCGCAGCAGGCTTGTCCTCGGGCTCTTCAGCCGGTGCTGCGGTGGTGTCGCCCGCGGGGGCGTCGGCAACCGCAGCGGCATTCGCCACAGCATCGAGCACCTGGCCTGCTTCCTCGCGGGAAAGAGAGCTTTGCGCGCTCTTTTTCAAGCCCATGTCTTTAAGCTGTGCCACCAACTCGCGCGAGGAAAGCCCCAGCTGCTTGGCTAGGGAATACACGCGGGTCTTGTCCTTGAGTTGCCTGCGGTCTAGGTTCTGGGCCAAAAGCGCCGCTGCCTTGAGGCTTTCAGTTGTTTCTTGAGAGTTCTGTGCCACCATGTTCGGGCTTACTCCTGTATATCGTCTCTATGGGGCGCGGCCTCGGGCGCAGGCACGGCCGAAGACCGTACCGCCGCCGCACGAGGCATGGTGCGCGCTATAAAAGTTTGTGGGATATGAAGTTATGCCGCGTCTCGTACGCGCTATCCCCCATTGTGGCACAGAACCGCGGCCAAGCTGGCAGGCGGTGTTATGTTGGCGGGGTGGCAGAACTAACACGAATCCCCGCCCGCGAGCTGGCGCAGCATCGGCACCGCAATGAAGTCCCAGTGCGCTCGGCGCTTTACTTCGGCGTGCCGGCCGGCTTTGCCGTTGGCTTCGCCAACACAGGCGTGGATTATATGTTGATGGGAGCCGGTGTTTTTGCCGTTTTTGCGGTGCTGGGGTTGGTGCACCTCATCCGCAATTACCCGCGCGGCATCAACGCTGCGCAAGAGGAATTCCGCGATGGCGACTATCCCACGATTGCCTATATCGCCCCGTTTATCCCGATAGCTGCGCCATTGATCATGGCACCACTGAGCGCGGCCAACCTGCTTCCAGAGGTAGAGCTGGCCCCGCCCGTTGCCGGAATTCTGTCCGGGGCATGGTGGGCCTTTGGCTTGCCGCTGGGCATATGGGGCATGTTTTCTCAGTCCTTCCGCATCGGCCGGCGCCGCATCAACAAGATTTTGGAAAAGGACCCGCTCGACGGGGTTACGGAGGCTCGTTTGCAGCTTGCCGACGCCCACTCGGACATCCTCACCGCCCTCGTCGCCACCGGCGCGGTGCAGGGAAACACGATTAATTCCACTGCCCTCTCGAAGTTCATGCGAGTAGACCTCGACCCTCTATGCGAGCACCTCGATGCTTTGGCAAAGGCGGACCTGGTGAAGCTAAGCCGAATGGGCCTGCGCACCGCGCCCGCAAAGTGGACCATCACCATCACGCCGACTGGGGTTCGCTGTTTGTATCAAGTGGGCCGGCGTTAATTTGGCAAGCTTTTGTCTCCGGGGAAAAGCTTCGGCCCTATCCAGAGCATTACGTACACGAGTCCGACAAGTACCGGAATTTCAATAAGCGGCCCGATGGTACCGGCGAGAGCCTGTGCCGACGCCGCCCCAAAAGTGCCAATGGAAACCGCGATGGCTAGTTCGAAATTATTACCAGCTGCGGTAAATGCTACGGAAGCGGATTGCGCGTAGTTCATTCCCACGACCTTTGCTACACCCAAAGCTAGGAAAAACATTCCAACAAAGTAGATGACCAACGGAATCGCAACCTTGATCACCGCCGTGGGCCGCGCTACCAACTGTTCTCCCTGCAGGGAGAACAGCAACACAATGGTATAGAGCAAGCCGATCATCGCCAAGGGAGAAACTGCCGGAAGGAAGCGGTTTTCAAACCATTCGCGGCCTTTGACTTTCTCACCCCAGACCCGTGAGAGCACACCAAGCAGCAGGGGGACTCCCAAAAATACGAGGACCGCGGTGACGATGGACCAGAAAGAGAAATCAGCAGAGGTGGTATCTAGCCCCAACCACCCTGGCAAAATCTGCAAATAGAACCATCCCAGCACACCGAACATGGCTACCTGGAATACAGAGTTTATGGCGACAAGAACGGCGGTGGCCTCCCGATCGGCGCAGGAGAGATCGGACCACACAAGGACCATTGCGATACAACGGGCTAGCCCAACGATAATCAGGCCGGTTCGCAGCTCTGGCTGATCGGCAAGAAAAATCCACGCCAGGGTGAACATCACTGCAGGCCCCACCAGCCAGTTCAACACAATCGATACCACCATCAACCGGCCATCGGCAGCAATATCTCGGGTCTTTTCATAGCGGACTTTAGCCAGGGGCGGATACATCATAACTAGCAGGCCCAGCGCGATTGGAAGAGAAATACCGCCAACCTCTAGAGCAGACAGTGCTTCTCCAATGCCTGGCAGGAAGTGGCCTATCAATAGCCCCACAGCCATGGCCATGATGATCCAAACGGGAAGGAATCTATCGAGAAATGACAACTTTGGGCGTTGCGTAACGGCCATGGCTCTCCTTGTGCGACGAGGAATTCAACTTTCGATCAGTACTTTAATCACCCATATTGATACTCGTCAATATAACGGAGTGGGAGGAAGGCTCCTTATACTGTGTGCATGGACTCCTCCCCTAGCAATGCCGACAACACCCCGGATGCACAGTGCTGTTCCCTGAGCAGTGGCCCGCTCAGCCAGGGCGACTCCCTCCGCTTTTCCCAGCAATTTAAAGTACTTGCTGACCCAACCCGCCTGCGCCTGCTATCCATATTGTGCGACGAGGGCTGCGGACCGATGAGCGTTACGGAGTTGACCGCGCTTTCCGGCCTTAGCCAACCGACGGTATCTCATCACCTCGGTAAGTTGAGGAAATCCGGTCTTTTAATCAAGCAACAATCGGGCCGTACCGTTACCCATCGAGTGCAAAAGGAAGCCTTCCGCACACTGCGCCAGTTACTCTCCTTCGATTAGGAGAACTCCAGTCCTAGTCTGCGAAGTGAATGACCTCGCGTGCAATATCCTCAGCAATGATCTGCCGCGTTAGGCACCTTCAACTCCCAGAACAAACCCCTGCTTAAGTTCTGCCTCTCTACGTATTTGCGGCTTTGCCGTTGCAATATTTATTCAGGATAGGGCCGGATACTCGGTTTGCGGCTCTACGTCTGGGCTTATGGGTCAAGCAATAAATAAAGCCCGAGCCTACAGGCTCGGGCTGAACGATGCGCTAAGTGCGCAGACGTTTAGAGGTTCGGGAACCAGATAGCGATCTCGCGCTCTGCAGACTCAGGGGAGTCAGAGCCGTGCACGATGTTCTCGCCAACGGTCAGAGCGAAGTCGCCGCGGATGGTGCCCGGGGTGGCCTTGGAGACCGGGTCGGTGCCACCGGCCAGCTGGCGCCATGCCTCGATGGCGCGCTCGCCCTCGACAACACCAGCGATAAGCGGTGCGGAGGTGATGAACTCGACGAGGTCACCGAAGAATGGCTTATCCTTGTGCTCCTCGTAGTGCTTCTCCGCGGTCTCGCGGTCAGCAACGCGCAGGTCGAGCTCAGCCAGCTTCAGGCCCTTGCGCTCGATGCGGGAGATGATTTCGCCTACGTGGCCGTTCTTTACGCCGTCCGGCTTGATGAGAATCAGTGTACGTTCAGTCATGCCCCACACTGTACCGAAACCGCACGCATGCGTCGCGCGCTGGGGTATTCCTTTGGGGTAAAAGTATGGGGTCCAGGGCTATGCGAGTTGTTTAACTATCTCTTCGGCACGCTCCTGCGAGGTGCCTCGAAACCACAGGCGCACTTGGCCTACTGCGGCGCCAAACTGGCCATTGGCCAGCAGGCGTTGCAGCTCCGCGCGCTGTTCCTTATCCAAATCCTCGAAGGTGGCTTCTTTGGCCGGTTCGAAGTTGCTCCGCAGGGCCAAAACCAGAAAAACACCGCCAATAATGAGGGCGACTAGCGGTAGCCACGGCGTTCCCGTAGCGGCGCGGGCTACCACTGCGGCGACGCAGGCGAGTGCGGCAAGGACGAGATAGAGAGTGCGCATGGCCGCCAGTCTATCGCGTCTTGCCCACTCGCCGAAGGCGTCAAGGCTACCGTGCTATTTCTCGTTGAGGTGCTGCGTGGTGAGGTATCCGCGCTTCATGCGGGCGATGAGGTTGCTGCGCAGGTAGACGGCCAGCAGCCACTCCATGCCAAAGATGATGAAGATGGCGGCCACGGCCCAGTGGACCATAAAGCCCACAATGACGCACAACAGCTGCGCCCATACGATGACAGACAGCGCCCACTTCTTATTCATGAACGCGATCATCACGAGGTGGAATACCACTGCGGCGATGACAAAGCCGTAGTTGAAGGGGGTCCACAAGGTACCGTCATACAGCTTGTACAGCATCGGCAGTGCGAAGGATAGGGCGAGCGCCTCCATGGTCAGGGAGCTGGCAATGACCATCCCGTTGAAGCTTTTAAGTGGGTCCTTGACTGGGGCTTGGCCCATGCCGAGGGGTCCGATCTCGCTTTCAGGGATATGTTCCTCGCGGCCGCGGGCACGGCTGCTGCGGGGCGGGCGGGGTTGGCGCTCTCCGCCTGGGTGGTGATTGTCGCGACTCATGCAGGTTCCTTTCCAAACATCGCGCGGGCATCACCAGCGGTGACGACCGAGCCGGTGATGATGATGCCGGAGCCGGACTGGACCTCGGCGTCCTCGGCAAGCTCCACGGCCTGGGCATAGGCGCCCGGCAGGTTATCGGCTACGTGTACGCGCTCCTCGCCAAAGATATCGCGGGCGGTCTCTGCCAAGTCGTAGGCATCGAGGGCGCGCGGCGAGGAGTTTTGGGTGATGACTACCTCGGTGAGGTACGGCTCTAGCGCGGTAAGGATGCCGGTAGCGTCCTTATCCGCGAAGATCGAGAGCACACCGATGAGGCGGGCGAAGTCGAAATCGCGGTCCAGTGCAGCACCTAGTGCCTTGGCGCCATGTGGATTATGGGCGGCGTCAATAAACGTCGTCGGCGAGGTGCGCACGCGCTCCAGGCGGCCGGGCGAAATCGCTTGGGCAAAGCCATTGCGCACGGTCGCAACATCCAGCGGGTGGCCGGCCGAGGCGCCGAAGAATGCCTCCACCGCAGCAAGGGCCACGGCGGCATTTTTGGCCTGGTGCTCGCCGTGCAGGGGTAGGAAAATATCCTCGTACAGACCGCCAAGGCCCTGGATATTGACCTGCTGGCCGCCAACAGCGATGCGGGACTCGAGGGCGGCAAACTCGGAACCGGAGCGGGCCACGCCCGCCTCCACATCCACGGCCTGCTGTAAGATAACCCGCATTGCTTCCGGGTCCTGTTCGGCGATGACCACGATATTTTCATTCGGGGTCAGCGGGTCATCGGCATCCTCACGCGGCTTGATAATGCCCGCCTTTTCACCGGCAATCTCTGCGAGGGTATCGCCCAGGTAATCCGTGTGGTCCAAGCCCACCGGAGTAATGACGGAAACGTCCGCATTGACCACGTTGGTGGCATCCCACCGGCCGCCAAGGCCGACTTCTACTACGGCGACGTCCACGGGGGCGTCGGCAAACGCGGCATAGGACAAGCCGACGAGGACCTCGAACTTGGACATGGGAACGTCCGACTGCGCATCGACCATCTCCACAAAAGGCTTAATCTCGTGCCAGATGCGCACATAATCGCGCGGATGGATGGGCTGGCCATCGATGCCGATGCGCTCCGTGACGCGCTGCAGGTGCGGGCTGGTGACCAGGCCGACGCGGCGGTGGAAGGCCCGCAGGAGCGAATCCACCATGCGCGCGGTAGAGGACTTGCCGTTGGTGCCGGCAATGTGGATGACATCGAAGGAACGCTCAGGGTGGCCCAGCAAATCCATGAGCATCTCGATGCGATCAAGGGAAGGCTCAATCTTGGTCTCGGGCCAGCGCTCATTGAGCTCTTCTTCCACCTCCGCAAGGGCGCGCAACTCCTCAGCCGACACCTCTTGTGGTGCGGCCTCGTTGTACTCGTCCTCGCTGCCCATGCCCAAGTTGAGAGTCAGGCCGGACTCGGTGATTTCCACCGGGCCACCATCGGTGCCTTCTTTGAGGGCATCGACGATTTCGAAGTCCTCAGTCTCCTTGTCCTTGTCCGCCACTACTTCAGGCCCTCCAAACGGCTGGTGATGCGCTCGACCTCTTCGCGGGCGATCTGCTGGCGCTCCTTGATCTTATTGACCACTTCTTCCGGTGCCTTGGACAAGAAGTTCTCGTTGCCCAGCTTCTTGCCGGTTTGCTCCAGTTCCTTATTGGCCTTGGCCAGGTCCTTTTCCAGGCGCTTGCGCTCGGCTTCTACGTCCACGGCGCCGTGGGTATCCAGGGTGACCTCCACGGTGGCCTGGGAAAGGCGTACCTCGATGGAGGCGGAAGGATCGAAATCCTCGCCCGGGGCGGTGGTATTGGCCAGATTGCGCACCAGTTCCTCTTGGCCGGCGAGATCCGCTGCGGCAAAGTCGAGGCGGCCCGGCACCTTCTGGGAAGGCTTTACGCCCTGGTCGGATCGGAAGCGGCGCAGCTCGGTGATGAGCTTATCGGCGTCCTCGATGCGGCGGGCGGCCACCTCATCCTTGGTGGCGCCACCATTGGTATCGGCAACGGTTGGCCATGGTGCCACGACGATGGACTCGCCGCCGGTCAGCGCCTTCCACAGCACCTCGGTGACGAATGGCATGGTCGGGTGCAGCAGGCGCAGAACAACGTCGAGCACGCGACCCAACACGATCTGGGTATTGCGACCCTGCTCGCTTACGCCATCGCGCGGGATCTGGGTCTTGGCAATCTCCAAGTACCAGTCACACAGCTCGTCCCAGGTGAAGTGGTAGAGCAGCTCGTTGGCCTTAGCAAACTGGTAGTCATCCAGGTAGGCATCCACCTTGGCGCGAACCTCTTCGGCGCGGTCGAGGATCCAGCGGTCGGCGTCGCTAAGCTCCGCCCGGTTCGGCAGCGTGGACACTCCAGCGCCGTTCATAAGCGCGAACTTGGTGGCGTTAAAGAGCTTGGTAGCAAAGTTGCGGGCGGCCGCGGCGGCATCAGAGCCAAGCGGCAGGTCCACGCCGGGGTTGGCGCCGCGGGCAAGGGTAAAGCGTAGGGCATCCGCACCGTAATCGCGCACCCAATCCATCGGGTCAATGCCGTTTCCCAAGGACTTAGACATCTTGCGGCCCTGCTCATCGCGGACCAAGCCGTGCAGGTACAGGTCCTTGAACGGAACCTGCGGGCGGCCATCGGTACCCTCACCCAAAAGCTCCGGGGTGTGGGTGCCGGCAAAGGTGCCGAACATCATCATGCGGGCCACCCAGAAGAACAAGATGTCATAGGCGGTGACCAGCACGTTGGTGGGATAGAACTTCTCCAGATCCGGGGTCTTTTCTGGCCAGCCCAGGGTGGAAAATGGCCACAGCGCGGAGGAGAACCAGGTATCCAGCACGTCCGGATCCTGCTCGTATCCTGCCGGCGGCTCCTCATCAGGGCCGACACAGACGATGTCTCGCTGGCCGTCCTCACCTTCTGGCCCGTACCAGATAGGAATGCGGTGGCCCCACCACAGCTGGCGAGAGATGCACCAATCGTGCATGTCATCGACCCACTCGAAGTAGCGCGGCTCGAGCGACTGCGGGTGCAGGGTGGTATCGCCCTCGCGCACGGCGTCGCCAGAGGCCTTGGCCATCTTGGCTACGTCCACGAACCACTGCAGGGACAGGCGCGGCTCGATGGGCTCGCCGGAGCGCTCCGAGTGACCCACGGAGTGGACGTACGGGCGGATTTCCTTAACAATGCGGCCCTGCTCGCGCAGCGCCTCGCGGATCTCCACGCGGGCTTCCTCGCGGGTCAGTCCGTCGAAGCGGGTGCCAGTATTGGCAATGTGGCCGGTGGTATCGATAACGGTAGGCATCTCCAAGTTGTGGCGGGTGCCCATCGCGTAGTCATTCGGGTCGTGTGCCGGGGTGATCTTCACCGCACCGGTACCGAATTCCATGTCTACGTAGTCATCGGCGATGATCTTGAGCGTCAGGTCATCGCGGAACGGGTGCGGCAGCTCCTTGCCCACCAAGTCGGCGTAGCGCTCATCGTCTGGGTGGACGGCAATGGCAACGTCACCCAGCATGGTCTCCACACGGGTGGTGGCCACGATGAGGTGCGGTTCATCGTCATTGAGCGAGCCATAGCGGATGGACACCAGCTCGCCCTCGACGTCCTTGTACACCACCTCGATATCGGACACTGCGGTCTCTAGCACCGGCGACCAGTTCACCAGGCGGTTGGCCTGGTAGATCATGCCCTCGTCGTAGAGGTTCTTAAAGATGGTCTGGACGGCGCGGGAGAGGCCATCATCCAAGGTGAAACGCTCGCGGGACCAGTCTACGGAGTCGCCGATGGCCCGCATCTGGTTCTGGATGGTGCCGCCGTACTGCTCCTTCCATTCCCAGACCTTGCCAATGAATTCTTCGCGCTCATAATCCCAGCGCTTCTTGCCCTCGGTCTCCTTGAGCTTGGCCTCGACCTTGGTCTGGGTGGCAATGCCGGCGTGATCGGCACCGGGCAGCCACAGGGTGGCGTAGCCCTGCATGCGCTTGCGGCGAATAATGGAATCAATCAGCGTGTGGTCCAATGCGTGGCCCATATGCAGCTGACCGGTCACATTCGGCGGCGGCAGCACGATGGAATAGGGCTCGGCCTCCGAATTCGCATCCGGAGTGAAGTAGCCCTTTTCTACCCATCCCTCATAGAGGTCCTTCTCTACGGCCTGCGGCTCCCACGACTTAGGCAGCGCATCGGCGCGGTTGGTACCAACTAATTGCTCATTATTTTGCTCAGTCACCTGGCCGATTCTACCTTGCGCGTCAACCGGCTCAGCCAGGCAGGGTGCGCACCGAGTATGAGGTGCGCACCGAGCAGGTTTTAGAGCAGGTCCGCCACGGCCTTGCGCTCCTCGCGCAGCTCGGCCACAGAGGCCTCGATGCGCTCCTTTTGGAATTCAGTGAGCTCGAGCCCCTGCACAATCTCCCACTGGCCATTGCGGCTGACTGTGGGGAATCCGCAAATAAGGCCCTTGTCAACGCCGTAGGATCCGTCCGATACTACCGCCGCGGTGCGCCAATCTTCGGTGCCATGGATCCAGTCATGCATGTGGTCCACGGCTGCCGACGCCGCCGAAGCGGCCGAGGAGCTGCCGCGTACCTCAATAATTTCCGCACCGCGCTTGGCCACCTTGGGGATCATTTCCTCTCGGTACCACTCCTGGTCCACCTCAGCGTTGGAATAGGTAATATCCGGGAACTGGCTAGCAGAATGGTTGCCCCAGACCGCGACCTTGGTGAAATCAGTAGTGGATTTGCCGGTCTTTAGCGCTAGCTGGCTCAAGGTGCGGTTGTGGTCCAAGCGCATGAGGGCAGTGAACTGGGAATCATCCAAGTCCGGTGCATTATTCGCCGCGATGAGCGCATTGGTATTAGCCGGGTTGCCCACTACGAGCACGCGGACATCGCGCGCGGCGTAGTCATTGATGGCCTTGCCCTGCTTGGTGAAGATGGCGCCATTGGCTTCCAGCAGGTCGGCGCGCTCCATTCCCTTGCTGCGTGGGCGAGCGCCGACAAGGAAGGCAGCGGAGGTGTTTTCAAAGGCTTCCTTGAGATCATCAGTAACCGTAATGGAGTTAACCAGCGGCAGGGCGGAGTCATTGAGCTCCATGGCTACGCCGTGGGCCTTTTCCACGGCAGCGGGAATTTCCAGCAACGCTAGGTCTACCGGGGTGTCTTTTCCGTACACATCACCGGCAGCAATGCGCCACAGCAGCGAATAGGCGATGTTGCCGGCGGCGCCGGTGACAGTGATTTTGACGGGCTGGGTCATGGTGTAAAGCCTCCTCAATAATGGCTGCGACATGGGCGGCACACGCGAGCCAGTGTGCTCGCACCGCCACGGAATGTAATCCACCACCGAGCTTAGCCCCACTGCCAGCATCCGCGCTGTGAATCTGGCCCCCCTCTTTTGGAGGGAATATCTAGAGCACTTGCGTTAAATTACCCCCATTTACCTCCAAATTAGCGCCCCCAATGGGCCAGATACTCCCGCACGGGGTGATTAATCGGGCATGATAGGAAAAGGAAATGCGGGACACTCCCCCACGCTGCACACCCAGAATGCCTAGGGATTTCCTACTCCCGCACTATGAGACATCAGTTCACCGCGCCACCGCCGCGCCGCAAGGATTAAGGACTTACGCAATGAGCACTGAGAATACTGACCCACTGCAAGCTGCAGACCAGGCAGATTCTGCTCTCGCGGCCCACGCGGAGTCCGTCAGCATTGACTCCGTGGTGGACGTTGCGATCAAGCAGTTTTCTCGCTTTGGCTTTGCAGAAACCAAGCTGGAATCCATCGCCCAAGAATCCGGCATGTCCAAGCGCATGATCCATTACCACTTTGGTGATAAGAAGGGCCTTTACCTACGAGCGCTGAGCACCGCCGCGCAGCGCCTCAATCCGCCTGAGGATGCCCTGGAAATCGATACCACGGTTCCGGTCGAAGGCGTGCGCAAGCTGGTGGATTGGCTCTTTCGCGAGCGCGTAGCCAACCCGGAGGCCATCCGCATGCTGGTGTGGGAAACTAACCAGCAGATTCTGGACCCAGCACAGCAGGCTATTGCCGACGTCGCCGGGGTAGCCCTCCACCTCGACCGCCTGCTGCTCTTGGGCCAAGATGCCGGCGCCTTCCGCCCCGGCATCTCCGCCAATGACATTTTCACCCTGATTTCCTCGTTGACGGTCTACCGCGTAACCAACCAGGTGATGGTGGAAAACATGCTGGGCGTTAATTTCAATACCCAAGAAAATATCGACGGCATGCATAGGCTCACCGTTGATGCTGTGCTGGCGTTTTTGACCGCCAATATTCCGGCCTCGGGCCACGAGTCCTACCTCACCTCGTCCTCGTTCGATACCAAGGAAGGCGACGAGGCCTCCCCGCAGGATATCTACAGCGAGGAGTAATAGCGCGGACCTTCCGACCCACGCCCTACCCTGCCTGCGGACAGTGGCAAGGATGTAAGCGGAGAGCCCTTAGGCAGATTCTTTTGCCTCATCCTTATAGCTAAACTGCGGCTCCGCGCCTTCGGTCACGCACTCTGGGGTGATATGCACCGTGGCGATGTCTTCGCGGTCCGGCAGATCGTACATGACCGGGACTAAAAGCTCTTCCATGATGGCGCGCAGGCCACGCGCACCCGTCTTGCGCTCCAAGGCGAGCTCCGCGATGGCATCCAAAGCCGCAGGCTCAATCTCCAATTCGCAGTCATCCATCTCGAAGAGGCGGCTGTACTGCTTAACCAGCGAGTTCTTTGGCTCGGTGAGCACCTTCACCAGGGATTCACGGTCCAGGTTATCCACCGTGGCCACGACAGGTAGGCGGCCGATGAACTCTGGAATAAGGCCGAACTTCACTAGGTCCTCGGGACGCACCTGGGAGAAAAGGTCAACCTTTTCGCGCTCGTCCTTGGTATCCAAGTTGGCGCCAAAGCCCACGCCTTTCTTGCCCACGCGATCCGCAATGACCTGATCCAGGCCTGCGAAGGCGCCGGCCACAATGAACAAGATATTGGAGGTATCCAGCTGGATAAACTCCTGATTCGGGTGCTTGCGGCCGCCTTGCGGCGGAATGGCCGCCACGGTGCCTTCTAGAATCTTCAGCAGCGCCTGCTGCACGCCCTCACCGGAGACATCGCGGGTAATGGACGGATTTTCGGACTTGCGGGAAATCTTGTCCACCTCATCGACGTAGATGATGCCGCGCTGGGCACGCTCCACGTCAAAGTCCGCGGCCTGCAGCAGCTTCAGGAGGATATTTTCCACATCTTCGCCCACGTAGCCGGCCTCGGTGAGGCTGGTGGCATCGGCGATGGCAAAGGGGACATCGAGAAGCCGGGCCAAGGTCTGCGCTAGGTAGGTCTTACCGGAACCGGTGGGGCCCAACATCAAGATATTGGACTTAGAAATCTCCACCTCATCGCCCTCGGCCTTCTTGCGGCGGGCCTCCAATGCGGCCGACTCTTCGGCCTTGATGCGCTTGTAGTGGTTATACACTGCCACAGACAACACGCGCTTGGCCTTGTCTTGGCCGATGACGTACTTATCAAGGAAGGCGGAAATCTGCGAGGGTCGAGGCAGGCGCACCTCCGCATCGGAGGATTCCTGCGCCTGCTCTTGGCCCAGTTCCTCTTCGATGATCTCATTGCATAGCTCGATGCACTCATCGCAGATGTAGACACCGCCGCCGGCGATGAGCTTTTTCACCTGCTTCTGACTCTTGCCACAAAAGGAACACTTGAGCAGGTCAGCGCTTTCTTGCATACGTGCCATTAAGTTCTTTCACACTCGCTTTTCGTACCGCTATCCACAGTTGGAAGGACGATTCTACCCTTCCGAGCGGCTTAATCTTCATCTGTTTCTACCTTAGTAAATCAACCCGACAGGCCCTTCATTCATTCCCTCCCGCGTGGCGAATTTCCCAGGCCTTTCCTGCTCCTGCGGCCTAAACTAGAAGGTGAAATCACCCTCATCCCACCCCTTTTAGGAACAGGAGCATAATGTTCGATCTCACAGGACGAGTAGCCATTGTCACCGGCGGCGCCTCCGGCATTGGCCGCGGCATCGTCGCCTCGCTGCGGGAGGCCGGCGCCACCGTTGTCATCGCCGATATCGACCTCGACCACGCCACCGCTACCGCTAAGGAGTTGGGTGCCAGCGCCATTCGCGTGGACGTCACCGACCGCGCTTCGATTAAGGACCTGTATCGCCAGGTCACTGCCGAGCACAGCGGCTTCGACATTGTGTGCTCCAATGCCGGGGTCTTTCCCAACTGTCCGCTGGCAGAGATGACCGATGAAAAGTGGGAGGCGATGTTTGCCATCAACACCCACGGCACCTTCAAGGTGGTCCAAGAGGCACTCCCCTACCTCAAGCAACGCCGCTATGGGCGCATCGTCATCACCACATCTATCACCGGCTCACACACGGGCTTTCCGGGTTGGGCCCACTACGGCGCCTCCAAGGCCGCCCAGCAGGGGTTTATGCGTTCAGCCGCGCTGGAAGTGGCCCGCGATGGCATCACCATTAACGGCGTCCTCCCAGGCAATATCCTCACCGAGGGCCTCGAGACCCAAGGCCAGGAGTACCTCGATCAAATGACGCGGTCAGTACCGCTGCACCGCCTAGGCACCCCGCGCGATATTGGCACTGCGGCAGCCTTCCTAGCCTCGGAAGAGGCAGGCTACATCACCGGCCAAACCCTCGTCATAGATGGCGGCCAGCTCTTGCCCGAGACTCCCGAGGCCATACTGCCGCCGCGCGATTAGCCGCGCTTGCCGACGCCCCCCATGTGCACAAAGCACGAGGCCCCTCACTACACAGTGTGCGGCGAGGGGCCTCGTGGGATTTCATTCATTTGCTACTTACTGTAGCCAGTCGAAGTCGAGCAGAAAAAGTTCTGCATCGAGCATCTCAAGTTCATCCGGTGCATGACCGGTAACGGTTTCTAGTGCCTCTGCAACGTCTTTGGTCGTAGCAGGAGTCTTATCAGCGTCAAGCAGGGTTTCTGCCACCAAAGCACGAACTGGAGCTTCCGAAATGGTGTCCAGGCCGGTACCAGTGGTGGAGCTCTTGAACGCATCAGCGATGCCGTCCATCAAAGAACGCATCATGTTCATTTCTCACACCTCCATGTGGCTTTCTCTCTGTTTGATACAGAGGAATATACGCGACATACCCTCGTTAGGCAACCCTTTGGTCGCTTTAAGTTAACCTTTTGTTAACTTAAAGAAAGTGTGCCGCACGACACATTAGAGGTTTACCCCCAAGGAAGGACAATGACTTAGAGGTCACCAAACGGCGTGAAGCCAAAGTAGTGGTCCAGCGTATCGCGGGCAATCCACATGATGGCCACCAGGATAACTACGGCCAGCACCGCATAGACAGTCCAGCCAAGCACCTTCATCTGAGGGCTTGCAGGGGTATCGCCAACAACGACGCCGTTGTCGTCGCGAATGGGGTCACCGGTCATACACCGCATGCCCAAGGAGAAAAGTAGCGGAATGCCAGCGCCGAAGACCAACGCCAAGCCTGCAACGTGAATGAGGGACTGGAAGATTTCTGCAGCAGTCATGGTTTAGCGCTCCTCTTGAACAGTAGACGGCGCGGAGGCATCCTCCGCATTGGTAGCGGACACTGGTGCGGCGCCGGCAGCAACTGGCTCCTTGCGGTCAGAGCCCGCACCCATGGAAGAATCCACGGACTCGGAGTTTGGTTCCCAGTCGTTGTTGACGTTGGAAGCATCCACCGGGTTCATGCGGGAACGGATGACAATGAGCGCGGCCATTGCCAGCAGCAAGACGAAGTCCACGATGGCACCGGTTGCGACGTTGGTGAAGGAGGAGACGCCGTGTGCCAACCACCAGGTAGCAAAGCCCACGAACGCAGCGCACGGCAAGGTGATGAGCCATGCGGACACCATGCGCATGGCAACACCCCAGCGAACCTCAGCACCGCGGCGCCCCAGGCCGGTACCCAGAATGGAACCGGTGGACACGTGGGTGGTGGACAGTGCCATACCACCGGTAGCAGAGGTGAGGATGATGGCTGCAGAAGTAGCTTCAGCGGCCATGCCCTGTGGGGACTCAATCTCCACCAGACCCTTGCCCAGGGTGCGGATAACGCGCCAGCCGCCGGACAGAGTGCCGGCCGCGATAGCCACAGCACAAGAAACGATAACCCAGGTTGGAATGCGGGCGTCTGCAACCGCATGCCCAGAGGCAACCAGCGCCAGGAAGATAACGCCCATGGTCTTCTGTGCATCGCCAGCGCCGTGCGCCAGGGACACCAGGCACGCAGTGACGATCTGACCGTGGCGGAAGTGCTCGTTCTTAGCCTTATTCGGGATGGTGTTGGTTACCCAGTAGATAAGGAACGTGGCACACGCCGAAACCAGCGCCGCGATGATAGGCGAGGCAACGGCCGGGATAATGATCTTGCCGGCAATGGAGGACCACTCCACGCCAGCCGAGCCCATCGCAGCGAAGGCGGCACCAATAAGGCCACCGAACAAGGCGTGGGAGGAACTGGACGGCATACCCAGCAACCAGGTGAACAGGTTCCAGATGATGCCGCCGATAAGGCCAGTGAAGACGACCATCAACAGTGCCTGGCCGTCGGTATCAGCGGCGGCGCCAGACAGGTCGTAGGAATCAAGGTTAACAATGCCCTTTGCCACGGTCGCAGCAACATTGACCGAAAGGAAGGCACCCACAAGGTTAAGCGCTGCGGAGATGGCTACCGCGGTAAAAGGCTTCAAAGCACCGGTGGCAATGGACGTAGCCATCGCGTTGGCAGTGTCATGAAATCCGTTCGTAAAGTCAAAGGCAAGGGCGGTCACCACCACAATGCCGAGGATAATCAGAGTCGCTGTCACAGCGTTGGCCCCTTGGAAAGAAAAGATGAACACGGTACGCATCTGCGGCGCCTTCACACGTCGCGGACGAAATGCAGATTACTCCTGCACCTATCCGCAGACAATTGCTTTTCTTTAACATTTCCTTTGGTTAACCTTTTGTTAACCTGCTGGGGCTCAGAATCGAGCCCAAGAGGATTCCAAAGGGATAAAATTTCCCCAGCTAATGCCAATTAAATGCCCCCACCTCCCCTGCTTAACCCGAGTGATAAAAACCACTTAGGGAGTTATGCCAACATCACGCCGACATACCTCCCATTTAAGGGTGTTTTACAGCATCTAGCGGAAGGTAGAGAACTTCTTTACCACCCAGCGGCTTAGAACAAGCAGGATGGCACCCAACACGATGGATACAACACCAAGGGAGATGAAGAAGGTATTCTCCGCGCCTGCATCATCCGGGTTATAGAAGCTAGCCAAGGAGCCGGCCAGCGAGGTACCCATAGCCACCGCCATCATCCACACCGCCATCATGCGGGACGGGAATGCCACCGGCGCCACCTTGGTGGCAAGCGCATTGCCCACCGGCGAAAGAAGGAGCTCCGCCATGGTGAAAAGGAAGAGGATGAAAACGATGACAAACATCGGGGTGGAGTTCGCTTCCGCACCCGAGAAAGGAAGGAAGAAGAACAAGGAGATGCCGATGACGATATTGGCTACGCCGAACTTTACTGGGGTGGACCACTGCCTATCCCCTAGCTTCGTCCACATCGTTGCGAAGACAGCGGAGAAAATAACAATAAAGATCGGGTTAATGGACTGCACCAGTGATGGCGGGATTTCCCAGCCAAACATGTGGCGGTCCAGGCGCACATCCGAATAAATCGTCATCACCGTAAACTGCTGCTGGAAGATTCCGAAGAACAAAACACCGGAAATAAACATCGGAATAAACCCCAACAGGCGGTTCTTTTCCTCCCGGGTCACCAACTTCGAGGTATACATCTGTGCCCACAGATAGATTGCTGCAACCAGAGCAACCGCGGTGACAATATTGGACAGCCAATCAACCTGAATAGCGCCGGTAGCCAATGCCACCACCATAACCACGATGATGGCTGCAACTACCACCACACCCATGAGCAATTGCTTCCGGCTAGCCGGGTTTGGAACCTCGTGCCCCGCATCCTTAATGGTGGTCTTGCGCATGAGCGAATACTGGATCAGGCCGAGCGCCATGCCAATTGCTGCAATACCGAAACCCCAATGGAAACCCTGCCAGCCCCACAGCGCGGTGGTGAGCAGCGGACCAACAAGCGCGCCGATATTAACGCCCATATAGAAGATGGAGAAGCCACCATCGCGGCGCGGGTCATCGCGACTGTACATAGCACCAAGCACGACCTGCGCGGTGGTCTTAACACCGCCGGAGCCGATGGCAATAAGGACGAGGCCAATAGCCAAACCAGTTATTTCGGGAACAAATGCCAAAGCAATGTGGCCAAGCATCACCATGCTGGCCGAGTAAAACAGTGTGCGTTCTGCACCCAAGACACGGTCAGCAACAAGAGAAGCCAATAAGCAGGCCATGTAGACCAAGCCACCGTAGGCTCCCACAATAGACGTCGCGTCCGCTCGGTCGAGGCCGAGACCACCATCGGTAGTGGAGTAATACATGTAAAGCAAGACAAGAGCTTGCATGCCATAGAAGCTAAATCGCTCCCACATTTCCACGCCAAAGAGGTTGGCCAAGCCCCATGGGTGGCCAAAGAATGTACGTTCGCCGCTCTGCGGCGTGGGCGTAGCAGCCTGGGCCACCGCGTCAGATGTGTGTTTCTCCATAAAAATATCTGACCACTTGGAGGCCTAAATCACAAATCAGTCATTATAAGTTTAGTGTCGCACGATAGAAATAAACCTAACGACCTGCAGATATTGCGCAGAGAGACTTACCCCATTCGGGTGCAGCAAGAATTACCGGGCATTGCCCCTTCCCTGCCCTACAATGCTGAAAGCCCCTGCCTCACAACCGGAATTCGGTTGAGCGGCAGGGGCTACCTAGAATGAGTTATTCCAAATTAAGCGTTGAGCTTGCGGTAATCAAAGACCGTATCGATGATGCCATATTCAACGGCTTCCTGAGCGGTCAGAATCTTATCGCGATCCGTATCAATGCGGATCTGCTCAGCGGTACGACCGGTGTGCTCAGACAGGGTGGTTTCCATCAGCTTGCGCATGCGCTCAATCTCGGCGGCCTGAATCTCCAGATCAGAAACCTGACCCTGAGTACCCTGAGTTGCCGGCTGGTGAATGAGCACACGGGAGTTAGGTAGCGCGGCACGCTTACCCGGCGCACCCGCAGCCAAGAGCACAGCGGCGGCGGAAGCAGCCTGACCCAGGCACACGGTCTGCACATCGGGACGAACGTAGCGCATGGTGTCATAGATAGCCATCAACGCGGTGAAGGAACCACCGGGCGAGTTGATGTACATGGTGATATCGCGGTCTGGGTCCTGGCTCTCCAGAACCAGCAGCTGGGCCATAATGTCATTTGCGGAAGTGTCATCCACCTGGGTGCCCAAGAAGATAATGCGCTCTTCAAAAAGCTTGGAATATGGATTGGTTTCCTTAGTGCCCTGTGCGGACTGCTCAATGAAGGACGGCAGAACGTAGCGGGAACTTGGCATCTGGGACTGATTCATAGTGATTTTCTCCTTATTCCCTAGTTACTCAGCGGGCCGTTGACGGACTCAATGACGTGGTCAACAATGCCGTAGTCCTTGGCCTGCTGGGCGGTCATCCAACGGTCACGGTCGGAGTCCTTGGTGATCTGCTCAAAGGTCTGTCCGGTGTGCTCGGCAATGAGCTCGGCCATCTCGCGCTTGGTCTGAGCAAATTGCTCAGCCTGGATGGCGATATCCGCAGCGGTACCGCCAACACCGGCAGAAGGCTGGTGCATCATGATGCGTGCGTGCGGCAGCGCGAAGCGCTTGCCCTTGGTGCCGCCGGAAAGCAGGAACTGACCCATGGAGGCAGCCAGGCCCATGCCGTACGTGGCAATATCGCACGGCGAGTACTTCATGGTGTCATAAATAGCCATGCCCGCAGTGACAGAGCCACCCGGGGAGTTGATGTAGAGCGAAATGTCGCGAGTGGGGTCCTCGGCGGACAGCAGGAGGATCTGGGCGCACAGCTTGTTCGCAATCTCATCATCGACCTGGGTTCCCAGGAAGATAATGCGCTCGCGCAACAGGCGCTCGTACACGCTATCGCTCAGATTCATACCCGTAGACGACGAGTTCATTGAAATCTTCTCAGACATTAGTGGTTCTCCTTCAAGTGAAGAATGCTTTAACTGGCCCCACCTTACCGGCATTCCTCTCAAACTTGGCCTCTGTTCGCTATGAGCGTTGGGCCACAGCGCCAAAGGCGCACACGGAAGCTGGGTTAACATTTACTCATGTCTGTTTCCGAGCTGTCCACCAGTACCCAGAACTATTTGAAAGCTATCTGGGGGCTAAAGGAATGGTCATCCGAGCCCGTTACCGCCACGCTTATAGCGAAACAGCTGGGACTCAAGCTCTCCTCGGTTTCCGATGCAGTGCGCAAAATGGCGAAGCAAGGGCTCGTGTCACACACGCCCTATGGCTCTGTGGAGTTAACCGAACTTGGCAGGCAGTACGCATTGGTCATGGTGCGCCGTCACCGATTGCTTGAGTCTTTTTTGGTTCAAGCATTGGGCTACACCTGGGACGAAGTCCATAATGAAGCCGAAAATCTCGAACACGCGGTGTCTGACATGCTCATAGAACGTGTGGATAAGTTCCTTGATTACCCCACTAGGGATCCGCACGGCGATCCTATCCCTACGGTTGATGGACAGATCACCATCCCCAGTGCGCATCGCCTCACCGACAGCGGTGCACAATCGCAGGTGACCGTGGAACGCATTTCTGATTCCGACCCACAACTGCTGAAGTTCCTTGAAGAGCGCGGCATTGTCACTGGGGCTGTTCTTAGCACGCGCGAGGGAGCGCCCTTTTCAGATTCTCTCGAAATACAGGTGGCCGGCGGCACTCAGTGGGTAGTACTTGGACGCCCAGCTACCGACGCAGTGTTTGTAGCACACCACAACCTTTAGACATTCCCCTTTGCATTAATCCTGCTCTCACCTGCCCTTTTCAAAACTACGTTAGACCGTAGTTGCAACTACGGCATTGCGTAGTTAGTCTTTTCGAATATCACCTACCCCACTTATGGCTAAGGCCAGGATGAGCAGGATTGCCATGTCAGACTCACCAGATTTGGTGTACTTTTCCAGCGTTTCAGAGAACACGAAAAGATTCGTCGAACGCTTAGATAGACCCGCGGTGCGCATTCCACTGCGCCCCAAGAAAACCGGGATGATCCAGGTTTCACACCCGTACGTACTCATCGTTCCCACCTACGGCGGCGGCTCGCTCAAACGCGCAGTCCCCAAACAGGTCATCGACTTCCTCAATGACCCAATCAACCGCTCCTTTATCCGGGGCGTTATTACCTCAGGGAATACCAACTTCGGAAGTGCTTACTGCGTCGCCGGACGCATCATTTCCGCCAAGTGCCACGTACCGGAGCTGTATCACTTCGAGCTTCTCGGCACCCAGAAGGACATCGCCGCCGTAAAGCAGGGCCTTCAGAAGTTTTGGGAGCAGCAAAAGCAGCTAACGATGACACCCCATTAATCCCCCACAAGATGAAGAACACATCCGCATCACACAGATTGGAAAACACAATGTGGCCTCTTGATGCCACCCCCACACAGACTATTGGCGCTACGCCCCGCACCGCTTCAGCAGACAATGCCGGCGGTGTCGGCAAGCGCAAGAGCTACCACGCACTCAACGCGCAGCTGAACTTGTTCGACGCTTCTGGAAAAATCCAGTTTGACAAGGACATTCAGGCAGCACAAGACTATGTCACGCACCATGTCGCTCCCCGCATGCATCAGTTCGATTCCACCAAGCAACGCTTGGAATGGTTGGTTGATAACGAGTACTACGAGCGGGATTTCCTTGAGCTTTATGATGACGCCTTTCTGTGCGCCATGTACGACAGAGCACATCGAGTTAAGCATCAGTTCCGCACCTTCCTCGGCGCATTTAAGTTCTTCACTTCATATGCACTGAAAACCTTTGATGGCTCCCGATTCCTAGAAGGCTACGAAGAACGCGTCGCCACCACAGCTTTATACCTTGCACAGGGCGACGAAGAGCTCGCAGAAAAGCTGGTGGATGACATCATGACCGGACGTTTCCAGCCCGCCACCCCTACTTTTCTCAACGCAGGCAAAGCCCAGCGCGGCGAAATGGTCTCCTGCTTCCTCCTGCGAATCGAAGACAATTTGGAGAGCATTGGCCGCTGCGTGAACTCTGCACTGCAACTATCAAAGCGCGGTGGTGGAGTGGCCCTGTTGCTGAGCAATCTGCGCGAATCCGGAGCCCCGATCAAAAAGATTGAGAACCAGGCTTCCGGCGTAGTCCCAGTCATGAAGATTCTCGAAGATAGCTTCAGCTATGCCAACCAATTGGGCTCCCGGCAGGGCGCTGGAGCCGTCTACCTGCATGCGCACCATCCAGATATTCTTCGCTTCCTGGATACCAAGCGGGAAAATGCCGATGAGAAAGTCCGCATCAAGACTCTTTCGCTGGGGGTTGTTATTCCAGATATAACCTTCCGTCTGGCCAAAGAGAACAAGGATATGCATCTTTTTAGCCCGTATGACATCGCTCGCGAGTACGGCGTAGCCATGTCTGACATGTCCATCACCGAGTACTACGACGAGCTGGTTGCCAATCCGCGAATCTCTCACACGACCATTAAGGCCCGCGAGTTTTTCACCACGCTGGCTGAGCTTCAGTTTGAATCCGGATACCCCTACATCCTCTTTGAGGATACGGTCAACCGCGCTAATCCCCTCAAAGGGCATATCAATATGTCCAACCTGTGTAGCGAAATCCTCCAGGTCAACACGCCATCGACCTACGGAGCTTCGGGTGACTACACCACCGTTGGCCAGGATATTTCCTGCAATCTAGGTTCGCTCAACATTGCGAAGGCTTTTGAATCGCCGGACTTCGGGGAGACCGTCGAAACCGCAGTGCGTGCCCTCACGAAGGTTTCAGACCTGACGAATATCGAAGCTGTTCCCTCCATCGCTCACGGAAATGCTTCCATGCATGCCATTGGTCTGGGCCAAATGAATCTCCACGGCTTCCTTGCTTCACAGCGTATTCCTTATGGCTGCGCCGAGGCACTGGACTTTACAAATATCTATTTCCTCACGGTGACCTACCATGCGCTCCGCGCATCCCATGCACTCGCGGTTGAAAAAGGTCAACGATTCACAGGCTTCGAAGAATCCACCTATGCCACTGGCGCCTACTTTGACAAATACATCGACCAAGACTGGGCGCCAGCCACTGAACACGTAAAACAGCTCTTCCACGAAGCAGGCGTGCAGATCCCTCAACGCGAGGATTGGCTACGGCTCAAGAATCAAGTGATGCAAGACGGCATCTACAACGCCTACTTGCAGGCAGTTCCACCCACTGGATCAATTTCCTACATCAATGACTCCACCGCGTCCATCCACCCAATTGCCTCCAAAATTGAAATACGCAAGGAAGGCCGCTTGGGGCGCGTGTACTACCCCGCGCCGGAAATGACCAACGACAACCTGGAGTATTTCGATGACTCCTACGCCGTGGGATACGAAAAAATCATCGACACCTACGCCATGGCCACCCAACACGTGGACCAAGGGCTTTCCCTGACCTTGTTCTTTACCGCTGATACCACCACGCGGGACATCAACAAGGCACAAATCTATGCCTGGAAAGCCGGAATCAAGACCCTCTACTACATCCGTTTACGCCAATCCGCGCTCCAAGGAACCGAGGTCGAAGGCTGCGTCTCCTGTGCTTTGTAGGAGCACGGTCCTCCCCCTTGTCCACAACCATTCACTCAGAAAGAAAGAAGCTATGTCGTCAACATCGAATAGTGCTGAACTAACCAGCATTTCAGTTACTCCGCCGAGCTACCGGCATGATCCTTCAGCCCGCATCCGCGCCATCAATTGGAACCGGGTGAGCGATGACAAGGATCTTGAAGTGTGGAACCGTCTAACCGCCAACTTTTGGTTGCCAGAGAAGGTCCCGCTTTCTAATGATCTTCCGGCGTGGCAGAAGATGACACCCGAGGAACGCAACCTCACCATGCGGGTGTTCACGGGACTCACCACCCTGGATACTGTCCAGGCCACCGTGGGTGAAATCTGTCAGATTCAAGATGCCCGCACCGAACACGAGGAGGCCGTGTATACCAACATCGCCTTCATGCAGTCAGTCCATGCCCGTTCATACTCTTCAGTGTTTTCTACCCTGAGCAGTACAAAGGAAATTGATGAAGCATACCGCTGGGCGGTGAATAACGACCTTCTCCAGGCACGCGCCAAGAAAGTTCTCGCGCACTATTTTGGGCCGGATCCACTCAAACGCAAGGTGTCATCGACGTTGCTTTCCTCGCTGCTTCTCTACGCGGGTTTCTATCTTCCCTTGCACTTTTCTGTCCACGCCACCCTGACAAATACGGCAGACATGATCCGCCTCATTCTGCGTGACAAGGCAGTGCACGGCTACTACTCGGGTTACAAATATCAGCGCGGTCTGGAATCCACGACCCCGCTACGGCAGAAGGAGATGCATGATTTCACCATTTCTTTGCTCGAAGAGCTTTATGCACTAGAGCTGGACTATTCCGGCGAGCTATATGAGCCTTTGGGACTCATGGATGATGTAGCCGTGTTCGTTCGCTATAACGCCAATAAGGCACTCATGAATTTGGGCTACCCGGATTATTTCCCGCCCGAAGAAACGGAAGTGAACCCAGAAATCCTCGCGGCCCTAGCCCCCGGAGCAGATGAGAACCATGACTTCTTCTCCGGATCTGGTTCCTCCTATGTCATTGGTACTGCTGAAGAAACGAGCGATGATGACTGGGATTTCTAAACCTTTTCCGCGACCGGACCAAGGAAGCTGGCTTGAGACCATCGCGCTGTTTGAAGCCATCCGCGAAGGAAACCAACCCGCAGCCATGCGGCTGTTGAATACATCCGCCGCACGAGAGGCCGTCCTCGGGGGGCTTCTAGGACTCATCGAACTGTACTTCCGCCATGAAGAAGGAAACAAAGTAGATGGCTTCCTCACCGCCGCCCACGCTGCCGGCCCACCACCGGCCTTTGGCTGCAAGCCTTTTCTCCCTTGACCACGTCTCCCTACACCCAACTAAGAAAGAAGGTTTACCATGACCACCCCACGTATCAGCGTTATCGTCGGCAGCCTGCGCCGAGAGTCATTTGCACGCAAGATTGCACACGAGGTGCTCACGATGATCCCTGAAGGCTACGAGGCAAACATCGTGGAAATCCGTGACTTGCCGCTCTATGACTTCGACTACGATGACCCCGCCGTCACGGACAAGCCCACTCCGGCTGAGTACACCACCTTTCGCGAGACCATCAAGAACTCGAGCGGGATCCTCTTCATTACGCCAGAGAACAACCGCACTATCCCTGCCTGCCTCAAAAACGCAGTGGACATCGGCTCTAAACCCAACTCAGATGTGGCGTGGAAGAACCTTCCCGCAGGTATCATTAGCCACTCTGTAGGCCGCATGGGCGGCTACAGTTCACAGAAGAACCTTCGCCTCGCTCTGTCCTACTTCGACATGCCGCTCCCTGGTCAGCCCGAAGTATTTCTGGGCCAATCCCCCACCCTTTTCGAAGAGTCCGGACATCTCAATCAACGTACCGCAGACTTTGTCAAGGATTACGTTATGCGCTTCCTGCAGTTGACCGACGAGGCCTTTAGAGCCAAGAACGGCTAGCGGTATCCCCAGCCAACACACATCACATCACGCCCTCTTCGAAGTACTCAAAGACTCCTAGAGGGCGTCCACAATGACACAAACCCCGGATTCAGGCTCATCCTTGAGTTACCTGAATCCGGGGTTTCATGCGCGCTCGCCACCACACATGTGGCAGCAGCGCGTTACAAGTGGGAGATTACTTCTCCTCGGAAGCTTCTGCAGCGTCCTCTTCTTCGATTTCACCGAAGTACTGGTCAACGTCTACGTCATTGCCCTCTTCATCCTTGACGGTGGTGCGGCAGATAGCGGCAGCCAGTGCCTTGCCACGGCGCACGTCAGAGAAGAGGTTTGCGATCTGGCCGTTGGACTGCAGCTGCTGGATGAACTGGTTCGGGTCCATGCCGTAGGACTGAGCGGTGAACAGGATGTGGTCGGTCAGCTCCTGCTGGGAAACTTCCGGCTCTTCCTTCTCGGCTACGGCGTCAAGGAACAGCTGGGTGCGGACGGACTCTTCTGCTTGCTCGCGAGTCTGCTTATCAAACTCTTCGCGGGAGGTGCCCTGTGCCTCAAGGAGCTGAGCCAGTGCCTTCTCATCGTGAGCCAGCTGGCCCAGGATCTGGTGCAGCTGGGAGTGAGCCTGCTCGTCCACTACGGACTGCGGCAGTTCGAATTCAACCTCGGACAGTGCGGACTTCAGAACCTCATCGCGGATCTGTGCAGCCTGTTCAGCCTTCTTGGTCTCCTCCACCTGGGTCTTGGTGGATTCACGCAGCTCGTCCATGGTGTCGAACTCGGAAGCCATCTGAGCAAACTCATCGTCCATAGCCGGCAGCTTGCGCTCCTTGGACTGCTGGACATGGACCTTGATGGTGGCCTCTTCGTCCTTGTGCTCACCGGACTGGATGGTAGAGGTGAACTCGTTATCCTCACCGGTCTTCATGCCGCGCAGTGCAGTGTCCAGACCCTTGATGAGGTCATCATCGCCGATACGGTAAGACAGACCCTCGGTGGAAGCGTCTTCGATCTTCTCGCCGTCAATTTCAGCGGTAATGTCGATGATGGCGTAGTCGCCGGTCTTCATTTTGCGCTTGGTGTCCTTGAGCTCACCGAAGCGCTCTGCCAGCTCCTCCAGAGCCTTGTCGACGTCCTCTTCGTCAGCCTTTAGGGCTGGGACGGTAACGGAGATCTTGGAGAAGTCCGGAATCTCGAACTCAGGGCGGATATCAACCTCTGCGGTGAACTCCACGAAGTCCTTGTCCTCAATCTTGGAAATATCAACGTCCGGCTGGCCGATGACCTTCAGATCGTTTTCCTTGACTGCCTGCTCGTAACGGGAAGGCAGCATGTCATTGACAACCTGCTCCAGGATGGGGCCGCGGCCGAAGCGAGCGTCAATAAGCTGGCGCGGTGCCTTGCCCTTACGGAAACCTGGAATAGAAACCTGCTGCGCGATTGCCGCGTAAGCTTGATCGATTTCCTGGTCCAGCTCCGCAAACGGAACGTTGACGGTGAGCTTAACGCGGGTATCGCTCAGCTTGTCTACGGTGGTCTTCACGAGTGAATCTCCCTGGCTTCATTGTTTTACGTACATAAACTTAAAGGGGGTCCGGAAATCCTTATTAGGGCATTTCCAGACCCCCATACGTCGGGGCGACAGGATTTGAACCTGCGACCCCCTGCTCCCAAAGCAGGTGCGCTACCAAACTGCGCCACGCCCCGTATGTAGGCCACCAAGTTACCTTGGCTGCGTTGCATACCTGAGACAGTGTACCGTGTCCGTTTTAAATCTCCTAAACGGACCCCCACTTAATGGAATCAACGCAGCACAGAAGACGATTTTGACAGACTAGCGGCTAGAAATCGAAATCGAAATCAAACATTCCGTCAAAGAATCCACCGCCATCGCCATCGCCAAGGCCATCAAACAGGCCGCCACCGTCATCGCCGCCACCCATGTCACCGGTGTCGCCAGCATCGCCAGCGTCACCACCCATGTCTCCAGCATCGCCCATGCCATCACCGCCACCCCAGTCGCCGCTTTCGGCAGCGGCCGCGGAATAACCAATGCCAGACATACCGGAGAACAGGGCATTAAACATCATGGAGTAGCCAACCATCCACACGCCGGTCTGCAATGCATCGGCCCACCACGGACGCGAGTACCACCCTGCCGGAACTGGGCGCCCTGCGACGGTTCCGCCTGGGTAGTAGTTCGGGGTATCCGCGGAGGCGTACGGCGAAGCAGTAATCTGCTGACCATTCGCTTCCACGGTGCGCTTTTCTGTTACCTTGCCGGCGGCGCGCTGCCCCTCGAGCGGTGGCAGCTCTGGGCCCGGGTTCATACCCATAATCTCGCGCGCGGCATTCACATAGTGCATGCCTTCCAAGGCAGACTCACGCGCTAGGTTTGCCTGCTTTGCGGTGGTGGCGCGCGAAATTGCTGAGTTAGCCGCAGTAAAGCGCTCGGACGCATCGGCCATTGCCTGCTGGGAGGCAGAATCGGTGCCAGAAATCTGCATTACCTGTCCACCCAGGCGTTCAATCCACCGGCGAGCATCGGCTTGTGCATCGGCCAATTGCTGTGCTTCTCGTTCCTCGCGGCGCTTTTGAGAGTTGCGCGAGGACATAAACCACGCGCCTCCGCCCACTGCCAGCACAAGGAGCAAAATTTCCACTATGATCATCGCCTTCTATTGGTAGGGCTGTTCTGCTTATAACAACGGCTCAAGCGCTACCCTAGTTCCCTATTTTCATTTTTGCCGCCGCGTGCGCTAAAGTATGGCGCAGCGTTTCAATAGCGCGCTGTGGGAATGTCGTATAGTGGCTAATACCTCAGCCTTCCAAGCTGAAGACGCGGGTTCGATTCCCGTCATTCCCTCCACGTCTCGCCCATCTTTCAGGTGGGCGATTTTTCGTTTTACTTCCCCGGCCCTACTCATCTACGCTGGCCACACTTGGTTTAAGGTGGACGCATGCGGCAATGTGTACAGTGGCGCGCATGACTTCAACCAATAAGTATTCCGAATTTATCCGCAATCGCCACTCTCCCCGCGCATTCCTTCCGGAGCCCATGCCGGTGGAAGACATCAAGCAGGTCTTGGAGGACGCTCAATCCGCACCGTCCAACTCCAATACCCAGCCGTGGAACGTCCACGTGGTGGGCGGAGAAAAGCTCAAGGAGCTCAGCGCCGCGCTGATTAAGGAATTCGACACCAACGGCCTCAGCCCGGACTTCACCACCGATTATGGTGAGGGCATCCACCCCCAGCGTTCCCAAGAACTGGCCGCCAAAATGTACGGGCTGCTTGGCATTAAGCGCGAGGATAAAGAAGGCCGCGTGGAGTTCGTCCGCGAAAACCTGCGCTTCTTCGGCGCGCCGCATGCGGCACTTCTTTTTATCCCACCGGTGGGCGACCGCGTCCGTGCCGCCTTTGACCAGGGAACCTACGCCGAAAACTTCTTGCTTTCCTTGGAAGCACACGGCTATCACGGCATCCCACAGGGCATGATTTCCTTGATTGCGCCAACCGCACGCGAATTCCTCGGCGTGGACGAGGACTACAAGCTGGTCGCCGCCATCACCTTTGGTACGGCCGATGAATCTAGCCCAGTCTTTAATACGGCTCCGGGCCGCGCGCCGCTCTCAGAGACCGTGACCGTGCACGGCATTGAGGGCCTGGAGTTCGATTAGCACCGGCTCCCATCAGAAAGCTACTTTCAACGATTTCGTCCATCTAAACCACCGCGACCGTCGACGAAACAGGCGATTTATAGGGACGAAATCGTTGAATCGCCGCGGCGAGCGCCCGCTCACCAATATCACTAAGCGAAGTTGGCCGAAGGGGGCGTCGGCAAGCCTAGAATTGAGACCATGGATATCACTCTTGCGACCTTTGACCATGCGCCGGAGACCGCACTGCGCGGCGTTCGTTTTAAAAACACGTGGGTACCTTCGGAAACCTATGCGGATTCCCGCCGCGGTACCCTGACTGGGCAGTACCCACAGCGCCAAGCCACCACGCGCATCAGTGAGGTTTTTGCTGGGGTGGGCTACGAGGTGCGTGAAGACACGGACCCTGCCGGTGACGATGTCTTCCGCCTACTTGAACAGCCCAGCCTGGAGGAACTCGACCAGGTTGAAGGCGTCATTGCTGTCTGCTCCCTGCTAGGTGGAAATGCTCCGATGTCGGTGCTGTGGCCGGGGGTGGCGGAAAGCGGGGAAAATAACGAGCTAGTCTCCCCTATTGATTTGGCTCCCACCCTCGCCGCCATTGCCGGGCTGGATGTGCGGCCCAATGCGCGCCTGTCCTTCGATGGGTTGAACTTGGTTCCGGTACTGCGCCATGGTGCCTCGGGGCACGCCGCGTTGTTCTTTGACAATGGCGTGCGCATGATAGATGCCGCGCTTATCGACGGCACCGCTACCCCACCCCATGAGCGTGCCCGCCTACAGGACGAGTGGGAGACGTGGAATAAATTCATCACGCTCGGCCCGCTGCAGTAGGCAGGTAGTCTGGGGCGCATGAGCGTACCTAACATCACCCTTAATGATGGCAATACCATCCCGCAGCTTGGCTTCGGCGTATTCCAGATGGATCCGGATAAGACCGAAGAGCTGGTAGCCGAGGCCCTGCGCGTGGGCTATCGACATATCGATACCGCCGCTATCTATGGCAACGAGGAAGGCGTGGGCCGGGCAATTGCCAAGTCCGGCATCCCGCGCGAGGAACTTTTTGTCACCACCAAGCTGTGGAATGACCGCCAGACCGATGCCGCCGCAGCACTTGATGAGTCTTTGGACAAGCTCGACCTAGAGTATGTGGATCTTTACCTTATCCACTGGCCTACCCCGGCGAAGGGAACCTACGTCGAGGCGTGGAAGCAACTCATTGAGTTGCAGAAGCAGGGCAAGGCAAAGTCCATCGGCGTCTCCAACTTCGAGCTGGAACACTTGGAGCAGCTGGAGCTCAAGACCGACGTCAAGCCGGCGGTCAATCAGGTTGAGCTTCACCCTTATTTGCAGCGCTGGCGTGAGCTTGATGCCTTCCGCGCCCACACCGTCACTATCGAGGCGTGGGGCCCGCTGGGCCAGGGAAAGAGCGATATTTTGGATGCCCCCGAGGTGACCGACGCCGCTGCGGCGCACGATGTCAGCCCGGCGCAGGTCGTCATCCGCTGGCACCTGCAGAATGGCGTCATCCTCTTCCCTAAGTCCGCCACGCCATCGCGGATCGCGGAGAATTTCGACGTCTTCGGCTTTGAGCTCACCGAGGACGAGATGGCCGCCATCACCGCCTTGGATGAGGGCGAAGAGGGGCGCGGCGGTCCGCACCCGAATGACATGAATGATGCCTAAGCCTTAACGCCTCGGCCGAGCCGGCCGGTGCGTACGCAAAAGCGCCGCGGAACCAGCTTTGGTCCGCGGCGTTTATCCTGTGTGACTTAGGCCTCCGGCAGCTCCGGGGCGATACCGGTGCGCTCGTATTCCGCCAAGATGTCGATGCGACGCTGGTGACGCTCCGCGCGGGACCATTCTTGGTCTAGGAAGGCGTCGACGATTTC
The DNA here is from genome assembly GCF_030229635.1 of Corynebacterium marquesiae. Taxonomy (NCBI): domain Bacteria; kingdom Bacillati; phylum Actinomycetota; class Actinomycetes; order Mycobacteriales; family Corynebacteriaceae; genus Corynebacterium; species Corynebacterium marquesiae. Next base: position 25,933 of record NZ_JASPII010000004.1, on the reverse strand, counting down.
CAGTGCCTGCTCCTCGGTGTGCATGCGGCCACCGATGCCGATGAGCTGGGCATTGTTGTGCTCGCGGGCAAGGCGTGCGGTCTCTGCGGACCAGGCCAGTGCGCAGCGGGCACCCTTGACCTTATTGGCGGCAATCTGCTCGCCGTTGCCGGAGCCGCCAAGCACGATGCCCAGGGAACCTGGGTCATTGACGGTGCGTTGTGCCGCTTCGATACAAAAGGCCGGGTAATCATCCTCGGCATCGTAGGTATGGGCGCCGCAGTCAATGACTTCGTGGCCCTGCTTGGTGAGGTGTTCAACGATCAGGTTCTTGGTTTCGAAACCTGCGTGGTCTGCTCCTAGATATACGCGCATGGCCCATATCCTACCGGCCCGGCGCGCCTTGAGGAGGCTTAGCGCCCACCCTATTTCGCATTACTTTTTCCTGATAAGCTCGCGGCCAACCACTATCGCTATGAAGGAGGAAAGCCATGCCTATAACCAAACCAGTCCTCGCGCTCTACGGCGGGAGTCTTCTCGCCTGCATCATCCTGCTTGGCGTTCAGGTTTCCGGCGCCGGAGGCTTCCTCCTCCCGCTTATCGCGAGCATTCTTGCCACTTTGGCTCACCTAGGCCTGGGAGTGTTTTGGATTGCGCAGAGGGTGCGCGGGAATCCGCGCGCCAACGGGGGCGCAATTGCGGCCGGCATCATCGCGCTTCTTGCCGGCGCATCGTGGGCATCCTGGGGGCTTGTCGCGTGGGAGAACTTTCAGGCCGGCGTGGAACTTCCCTCTATCAATATCGCAGGTCTGCCGGCCTTCATCTTGACCCCGCTGACCATCGCACTGTGCGTCGGCGCTGCGATTCAGCTGCACCGACGTGAAAAGAGCGCTTAGTTCTCCTCCACCTGCGGCATTTCGGTGCGGGAGCGCTTGAGCTCGAAGAAGTAGGGGTACTGGGCAAGGCGCAGGGAGGCGTCGAAAAGCTCGCCTGCTTCTTCCCCAGTAGGAATGCGGGTAATAACTGGGCCGAAAAACGCGGTATCACCCAGCTTGATAACCGGGGTGCCCACCTCATCGCCTACGGAAGAAATGCCGTTGTGATGGTACTCGCGCAGCTTCTCGTCATAGTCCTCGCTATTGGCTACCTCGGCGAACTCGGCCGGCAGGTCCACCTCTGCAAGCGCCTGAGCGATGATGTCATCATAGGCGCCAAAACCGGTGCGCCCGCCATTGCCCTTGGCGTGAACCAGGGTGCCCATTGCGGTGTATAGCTCGTCTACCTTCTCAGGGCGCTCGGCCTTGACCTTGGCAAAGACGCGCGCTGGGCCCCAATTAGCCTTCATCATGTCCATGTAGGTGGGGTCTAGATCACGGCCATCGTTCAGCACGGACAGGGACATCGGCTCGAACTCGACCTCAATATCGCGAACCTTTTCTACCTCTTTGATCCACCGCGAGGTGGCCCAAGCGAAGGGGCAAGAAACGTCGAACCAGAACTTTACTGCGTCAGCCATGAATACTCCTTTGATTGAAAAAGTTTGCCCCACCAGCCTAGGTGCGCGACTACTGTGGATGCAGAACTATTTTCGGCTTAGAAGGAGAATTTAGGTCATGACCTCAATAAACCTAACTCGCGAGGAAGCGGATCAGCGCTCCCGAATGATCGAGGTGCACCACTATGATGTCACTTTAGACCTCAAGTATTCGGATACCCACTTCCTGTCCACCACGAAGGTGAGCTTTACCTCACGAGAGATCGGCTCCACCTTCATAGATCTGCGCGCCGAGGAAGTGCACGAGGTGCGCCTCAACGGAAACCCGCTGCCCACGAATTCTTATAACCCCACCTACGGCATTCCGCTCTCCGGCCTCCAAGTGGCCGACTACACGCTAGAAGTCACCGCGAAGATCCCGTATTCCCGCACCGGCGAGGGCCTGCACCGTTTTGTCGACCCCGCCGATGAGAAGGTCTACCTTTATACCCAGTTTGAAACCGCCGATGCCAAGCGAGTCTTTGCCTGCTTTGATCAGCCCGATATGAAGGCAACCTATGCGCTGCATTTCAAGGCGCCCGAAGAGTGGACCATCATCAGCAATGGCCCGATGCGCTGGGAAGGCGATGTAGCCAGCACGGCTATTGACTATCCACTATCTACCTACCTGGTGGCCCTGTGCGCCGGCCCATACCACGAGGTCACCGATACCTGGCGCGGCGAGCTGACCGCGCACCCAGAAGGCAAGCCGGCCCAGCAGCTCGAGGTGCCACTTGGCATTTACTGCCGCTCTTCGCTCGCCCACGCGCTGGATGCCGAGCGCCTATTTACTGAGACTAAGCAGGGCTTTGATTTCTACCACCGCAATTTTGGTTTCCCCTACCCCTTTGGCAAATACGACCAGATTTTCGTGCCAGAGTTCAATGCCGGCGCGATGGAAAATGCCGGGTGCGTCACCATCCGCGATGAGTACGTCTTTGCTTCCCAGGCCACGCACTATAAGTATGAGCGCCGCGCAGACACCATCCTCCACGAACTAGCGCATATGTGGTTCGGTGACTTGGTCACCATGCAGTGGTGGGACGATCTGTGGCTCAACGAGTCCTTCGCCACCTGGTCCGCCGCCATCTCCCAGGCGGAGGAAACCGAATACGATACCGCGTGGGTGACCTTTGCCAATGTGGAAAAATCCTGGGCCTATCAGCAGGATCAGCTGCCGACCACCCACCCGATTTCCACCGATGCCAGCGATATCGAAACAGTGGAGCAAAACTTCGATGGCATCACCTATGCCAAGGGCGCTTCGGTGCTCAAGCAGCTGCAGGCTTATGTCGGCCGCGACAACTTCCTGGCCGGCGTGCGCCGCCACTTTGCCGCCCATGCGTGGGGTAATGCCACCTTTGATGATCTGTTGCGCCACCTAGAAGAGGCCTCCGGCCGCGACCTTTCCTTCTGGGCGCAGCAGTGGCTCAAGACCTCGGGCATCAATACGCTCAGCGTGGCGCTCAACGCGGATGAATCCGGCACGATTACCCATGCTTACCTCACCCAGAGCGGCGATACTTTGCGCACCCACCGCGTAGCGGTGGGCCTTTACAACTTGCAGGAAGGCCAGGTGGTGCGCACCGATCGCATCGAGATGGATATTGATGGCGCCTCCACCGAGATTCCTGAGCTCATTGGCCGCCCATTAGCCGATATCGATTTCTTGCTGCCCAATGACGATGACCTGACTTATTGCCTCATCGAGCTGGACGCGGGTTCCCTGCAGTTCCTGCTGGATAATATTGATAAGTTTGCCGATCCCATGGCCCGCACCCTGTGCTGGTCCACCGCGTGGGAAATGACCCGCGCCGGCACTATGCGCGCCCGCGATTTCATCCAGCTGGTAGCCCGCGGCATGCAGGCCGAAACCGAGCTTGCAGTCCTCGAGCGCATTGTCCTGCAGGCCTCTAGCGCGCTGAAGAACTACGCCGATCCACAGTGGGTCGCCCAAAGCACCCTGCTTGCCGACGCCCTCCTCGACGGCGCCCACAGCCCTGATGCCCAGCGCTCCATCATCTGCACCCAAGCGCTGGCGAAGATTCGCCTGCATGATAGCGCGCGCGAGTACCTGCGGGGCGTGCTCGAGTCCTCCGAGGATGCGGGGCTGCGCTGGTCCGCACTGGCGGCACTCGCCGCCGATGGCGCAATAGAGGACGTCACTGCTGCCTCGGATGCGCAACTCGAGCGCGATAATTCCGCCACCGGCTACTACTCTTCCCTGCGTGCCCGCGCAGCCGTGGCAACCACCGAGAACAAGCGCGCGGTATGGGAAGAAATCGTGGCGGGAAATCTCACCAACCGCGAGCTCACTTCCAAGCTGGAAGGCCTGCTCTACCCGCATAGCGATGAATTCCTGCCCACCGCAGAGTTCTTCGACATCGCGGAAAAGGTGTGGTCTTCCCAGTCTTCAGAGGTGGCGCTTACCACCGTGACGGGTCTCTTCCCTTCCTGGGATATCACGCAGAAAGGCCTGGACCGCGCCGATGCCTTCTTGAAGAAGGAGCTGCCGGGTGGTCTGCGCCGTACGACTACCGAGCAGCGTGACCGCGTAGCCCGGGCGCTGCGCAACCGGCAAGTAGACGCTAGCTAGGCCGGCTTCCCAGCGCCGCTTCCCCTCTCAGGTAGGGGTCGCGGTGCGGGATCCTCGCCCAAGACCACTTCTACGTTGGCGATATCAGAGCGCAGCGACTCTTCAATATAGGCAAAGACCGCGCCCGACTTATTCTTCAGCAGCCGCACAAACCGCAGCAGCGGGTGCGACCGGCTGACGTGCAGGAGTTTCTGTTCTTCGGTGCGAGCGGTAGCGGCACTCATGCTCTCGCGCTTAAAGACGGGCTTGAGGTTATAGCCAGCCAGGATTTCCATAATGGGCTCGCGCAGATCGTGCTGATTGAGATCGGGAGCCATATCTACCGGGATGGTGTAGCGAGAAAGGATGACGGGCTTGCCATCGACTGTATAGAGGCGCTTGATATCCCACGCAAAGGTGGAATCGCTCACGCCTAGAACCGCTGCCACGTGCTTGGGCACGTGGGCTTTATTGACGGAGACCACGCGCACGGCGGTCTCGTGCCCGCGCTCGCGCAGCTGGGTGACAATATTGTCCTTATTGGTCAGGCTCAGTGTAGGGGGAACCGTGCGCACATAGGTGCCGCCACTGCGCCCGCGGCGGCGGTCAATGAGGCCTTCTACTTCCAAAATGTCTAAAGCATGGCGCACGGTCATGCGCGCAACATGGAATTCCCGGACCAATTCGCGTTCGGTAGGAAAACGCTGACCGGGTTCTAATTCATTGCGTTCGATCTTGTCGCGTAGGGCATCCGAGATACGGAGATAGGCGGGCCGCTTTCGGCTTTGGGAAGTCACAGCCCCCGAGTGTAATGGACACCCCTAGAAACCAACCCCATTAATGCGTGATGTCCATTACCACTACTTGCGTTCCTACTTGCGCAGATGTAGTTCGATTCGCGGCCTGACCTGGATTTCCGTCAGCTGGGTGGTGGGGCCTGCCTCTACCACGGTACGAATGGCACGAGCCACCTCAGCCGGGGCAATAACCTGGGAGGGATCATAATCCTGCAACCCCTTAAGCATAGGGGTATCGGTAGGCCCCGGAGCCACGGTGGATACGCGGATCCCCGGCTCAGAGATGCGCAGTCCATCGGCGAGTGCATACAACGCGTGCTTGGTCGCCGCGTAGATGACGTTATCGCCGTAGCTGTGGCGTCCAGCGCCAGAGTTAATAAAGACCACGGTGCCTTCCGCTTTGCGCAGCTGCGGCAGCAAGGCACGGGTCAGCTCAGCGGGGGCGTGCACGTTGAGGTCCATGTGCGCGCGCCAATTTTCCGGCATGGCCTCCTCCACGGAGTACTTGGTAGCTCGCGCGGCAGCGTGGACGAGCACGTCCACGCGGTCTAGCTCCGGCAGCTTCATGCCTTCATCGAGGCCGGCGACGAGGTCGATGGCCACCGGAGTAATGGAGTCCGCTTCGGGCAGATCTGCCGCGCTCCGTCCCAGTGCATACACATGGTAATCACCGGCCAGGTCAGCGATGATTTCGCGGCCCATGCCGCCGGTAGCGCCGGTGACGACGGCGACCTTCTGCGGGGTTTCGCTTTCCGAGTGTGCTGGTGCGGTGGCGTTCTTTGTATCAGTCATGCCGCCCCATCATAGGGATCCTTTGCTTTCAGCGCCGCACCGGACCAGTCGCCGGCGGTAGCCGATTAACGGAAGCGCTTAGGCACGTCCGGCTGGCCCAAGGTGAGCATCAAGCGATTAGCCCAGTTGAAGAAGGAGGAAGCGTAGATGAGGTCCAAGATGGATTGTTCATCGAATCCGGCTGCACGCAGGTCCGCGCATAGTGCCGCATCAAAGGCGAAGGGGGTTTCCGTCAGCGCCACGGCGGCGCGACGGATAAGGTCCCATTCCTTTGAGCCAAGGTCGGCGTCGATGCCCTCGTCCAAGAGGCGGTCTACAATTTCACGGTCGCCGCCTTCCTGGACGCACCGCGCCTGGTGCACGGAGGCACAGTACTCGCAGCCGTTGTAGCGCGATGCCACAGTAGCGGCGAGCTCGCGGTCCGCACGGGAGAGCCCGCCTTCGGTGTTATAGAAAATGTCCAGGTCAGTCAGCGTGCGCGCCTTCAAGGCCGCAGGGTCGCGGGCGAGCAAGCGGAAGTACTCGGAATCGATACGCTCTGGCTTGATGAGGGCATCGGTATGCACCGCGGTGAAATCCTCCTTCGCCAGCGCCTCTACCCAGGGCTTCCAGCCCAGGGAGTGATTGACAAAGTGATCCGGCAGCACGGTATTGGGCTGCAATGTAGTCGCGGTTACCTCCCAACCCGGATCGGCCACGCCGGCGGCGCGCTCGGCTGCGGGGTGGGATGCGGGATCCTCACCAGAAAGCACGCGCAGGCCGTGGACCACGCGCAGCTGGAAGGCCAAAAATGCCACCAGCTGGGACAGGCTGACGATATCCGTAGCAGACCATCCTGCGGCATCGAGGTGTCCGATCGCCTGCGGGGAGGCATCCTTGGGATGGAAGGCCAGAAGGTGCGCCCAATCGAAGGCTGCAGCTAGGCGCGTGCCCAGCGCGGCTTCCGCGGCGGTATCGCCGAAGATAAGGAAATCCCCCTGGTGGTACGGGCCGGTAGACACACCGCGCTGGCTCGCGGCGCGCACGGCGGCAACAAGATCCTCGTCGGCCTCATCGTCCAGCAGGTCGAAGTAGAAATCCGTCGCCTCGCTCGCCCGGTAGGTTGCAGCGGTAAAAGCCGCTACGGCATAGCGCTCCGTATAGGAGAACTCGCCTGGTTCTGCAGGCTCGAGCAAAGCGCTAAAGCTCAGTTGCGCATTGTCCTGTGCATCGTGGCGCGCACGGCGCAGCTGTTGCACCTCGGCGCTGGCATGGGAAAGTTCATTAATAATGTCGGTCATATTCTCAGTCCAACCTTTCTGGGGCGCGGTTATAGCCCCAAGTTTAAGTCTCCGGCACGATAGCGGGAGCCAGGGATGGCGTCAATGAGCTGGCGCGTGTACTCGGTTTCTGGGTGCGCAAAGACCTGCGCGGTAGGTCCAGATTCCACTTGCGTACCGTGGGAGAGCACGGAGACGGTATCGGAAATTTGGTTAACTACCGCCAGATCGTGGGAGATGAAGATATAGGTAAGCTCCAGCTCGCGCTGCAGCTCGTCGAGCAAGCGCAGTATCTGCGCCTGCACGGTGACGTCGAGCGCGGACACGGCCTCATCAAGCACCACGAGATCGGGCTCAATGATCATGGCGCGGGCGATGGCCACGCGCTGGCGTTGGCCCCCGGAGAGCTCGCGGGGACGGCGGGAAGCCATGGAAGAATCCAACGCCACCAAATCAAGAAATTCGCGTGCTTTAGCACGCGCATCACGCTTGGAAGCGCCGGTGAAATTGCGCACCGGTTCGGCGATGGTATCGCCAATGCTCAAGCGCGGATCTAGCGAGCCAAAAGGATTTTGGTAGACCATCTGGATCGAGCGGCGCAGCTCGCGACGGCGCTTGCCACGGGCGGAGCTAATGTCTTCCCCGCCCAAGCGAATGCTGCCGGAGGTGGGCGTGCTCAACAAGGAAATGGCGCGGCCGGTGGTTGTCTTACCGGAGCCAGACTCCCCCACCAATGCATGGGTAGTGCCGCGGGCCACGGAAAAGTTGATGTCCTCCACCGCGGTGAAATCCCCGAAGCGTTGGCTCAGCCCTTCCACCTCGAGCAAGGTTTCGCGGTGCGCGGGCGCGGCGGCCCGCACAGGAGATGCGGCCTGGGAGGAAGTGGGGGCGGTGAGCGAGGGGGCGTCGGCAAGCAGGCGCTTAGAATAGGCATGCTGGGGGTCGGTGAGGACGCGGGCAGCAACGCCCGACTCGCGGACGGTGCCCTTTTCCATCACCACGATGTTATTGGCGCGGTCGCCCGCTACGGCCAGATCATGGGTAATGAAAAGGATGCCCATGGTGAGCTCTTCGCGCATCTCATCCAGGAGGTCCAGGATGATCTTCTGCACGGTGACATCGAGCGCGGAGGTAGGCTCATCGGCGATGATAAGCTCCGGCTCCAATGCCACGGCCGCGGCAATGAGCACGCGTTGCTTCATGCCGCCGGATAGCTCATGCGGGTACTGGTCATAGCGGCGCTGCGGATCATCAATGCCCACGCGCTCCAGAAGCTCCAGTGCACGCTTTTTCCGGGAGGCCTTATCGCCCTGCCCGTGGATGGCCATACCCTCCTCCACCGAGGCACCGATGGTCTTGAGCGGGTTAAGCGAGTTATTAGGATCCTGCGGAATAAGTCCAATACGGCGACCGCGCAGTTCCCGCCATTGCTTTTGGGAATACTGGGTAACGTCGCGGCCGTCGAAAGTAATGGTGCCAGAAACGATCGACGCATTGTCTGGCAGCAGGCCGATGGCGGCCATGGCGGAGGTGGACTTGCCGGAACCGGACTCGCCAACGATGGCGGTCATTTCGCCAGGTTTTACTTCAAACTCAATGCCACTTACCGCTTCTACCTCACCATGGGCGGTGCGGTAGGTAATGGATAGATCACTAATGCTAAGCAGGGACATTAGGCCGCCTTTCGCAGTGTCTGGCTGAGGTGGTTGGCCGCGAGGACCACCGCGACGATGACAAGGCCCGGGGCGATGGTCAACCAGCCGGCCGTGGCGATGTAATCGCGCGATTCAGAGATGAGCAAGCCCCATTCCGGGGTTGGGGGCGGTGCGCCATAGCCCAGGAAGCCTAGGGTGGCTAGCTGCAAAATGGCCAGGCCAAATTGCAGCGCTGCTACAGCGAAGACCGCGGTAAGTGAATTGGGAAGGATATGGCGCACGAGCACCTGGAAGGAAGAACCGCCGGAGCCGTAGGCGGCTTCGACGAAATCAGAGCCGGCAACGCTAAGCACCTGGGAGCGTGCAAGGCGTGCAAAGGTGGCCACGGAGGTGATACCTACCGCGATGGCGGCATTGAAGATGCCGTGTCCGAGCACGATGATGACGGACAGGGAGAGCAACAGGCCGGGAATGGACAGCAGCACGTCCACGATGCGCATGATGACGGCATCGACCCAGCCGCGGCGCACTCCGGCGATGATGCCCAAAATGGTGCCGACGATGAGGCCGAAGAGTACGGCCAGCAGCGCGCCAAGTAGGGATTGGCGCGCGCCATAGACCACGCGGGTATAAAGATCACGGCCGACGGCATCGGTGCCGAACCAGTGCTGGAAACTGGGTTGCAATAGCGCCGTGGTGTCCCCGCCCTGGTTAGGGTCCTGGGAGGTAAACAGTTGGGGGAACAGCGCGCAGAGCACCGCCAGGCCCAGCACAATAAGCGAGATGATGGTGCCCGGGGTGAGCTTCAGCTGTGTGGATTTAAGCTTCATGCTTGGACCTTCTTCTCGTTTATTGCGGGGGTATCGGTGGTGGTGGCGGTGGATTTGTCAGATGCCGTGTCATGCTTGCGCTCGCGCAGGCGCACGTCAAGCACTGGGTAGAGCAGGTCCACGATCAGATTGATAAGGACAAAGACGGCGGCGGCAAGCACCACAATGGCCAGCAGCACCGAGGTATCGCGGTTAGCCACCGCATCCACGGTGAGCGCACCGATGCCGTGGCGGGCGAAGACCGCCTCCGTCACCACGGAGCCGCCGACGAGTTCACCAAAGGTAAGACCGGCCATGGTCAGCGCCGGCAGCAGCGCGTTGCGCAGGACGTTGCGCCACAACAACCAGGCACCGCTAGCACCCTTGGCGCGCACTACCTGCACGAAGGACATATCCATTACCTCATCGATGGAGCGCAGCAGCACCTGCGCTAGCGGTGCGGCCACGAAGATGGCCAGGGTAATTACCGGCAGGATGAGGCTTTGAGCCTCGCTCGCGCCGATGACTGGTACCCAACCCAAGCCAAAGGAGAATATCTGGATCAAGATGATGCCGATCCAAAAGGTGGGCAGGGAAACCATCACGGAGGGCAGGCTGCGGAAGAAACTGCGCAGCCAGGAAAATGGGCCAAAGGTGGAGACAATAGCCACGACGAAGGCCAGGACCACTCCTACAAAGAAGGCGAATACTGCCAGTGCCAGCGTGGAGGGAAGGGCATCTGCCAGCATCTCCGATACGGCGGTACCAGTGGCGACCGAAAAGCCGAAATCACCGGTGAGGAACCCGCCGAGCGCGCTGAAGTAGCGGCCCAGGAGTGGCTCATCGGCGCCATAAACCTCGCGGATAGCGGCCAGCTGCTCGGCGTTGAGCCCCAAGTTAGGGTTGTCATAACGGGTCGCGACGGCGTCACCAGGCAGTGCCGCCAAAAGGATGAAAGAAAGGGTGAAGGTTGCCCAGATGACGAGCACGGCTTGGCCGATGCGCAGGGCAATAGTTTTCAGGCTCATGGTTTAGTCCTCCCCTTCCGCGGGGTTGATTTCTACCGCATAGAACGACGGGCGGCCGATGGCCTCGGTGCTAAAGCCTTCGATATATGGCTGGAAACCATAAACCTGCGGCTCTTCAAACATGGGCAAGATATAGGCCTGCTCGGACAGGTAGTCCTGCATGCGGCCAGTCATGGCCAGGCGCTCTTTTTCACTGCTGAGGTTGAAATAGTCCTCCACCAGCTTCTGCAGTTTCTCATCACCAAAGCTATCGGTCTCCTCGTCATAGTTGAGGAAAGAATTGCGCCCGGTGCCATCCAGCCACGTGGCCAAGGTATCCACGTTGGCACGGCCAGTCATGGTATGGCGTACCTGCACGGTGTCTTGGTCCTTCATGGCCTTCTGCTGTGCAGAGCGGTCACCTGGGTTGAGGTTGGCCTCGATGCCGACGTTCTTAAGCATCTCCTGAGCTTTGGTGAACATCTCTTTAGAGCGCGGCTGTGGGACGGCCTCATTGAAGGTGACAGAAAGGCGCTTGCCGTCCTTTTCGCGAATGCCATCTTCGCCTGGGCGCCAGCCGGCCTCATCGAGCAGGCGCTTAGATTCTTCTGGATCGAAGGCATAGTTCGCGGACTGATCCTTATAACCAATAGCCGTCTTGGCCAAGATCGATGTGCCCTTAGGGTAGGAATCAGAAAAGAGGGTGTCCAGGATGTTGTCGCGGTCGATAGCGTGGATGATGGCCTGACGCACGCGCTTATCTTCCAAGAGTGGATGGCGGAAGTGGAAATGGAAGCTATTATTCACGCCACGGGTGGGGGCGGCGAAAATCTGCAGGTTTTGATCCTTCAGGTGCTTCTCATCGGGGGCTTCGATCTGGCGCGCGACATCGGACTGGCCGGCTACAAGCGAGCCCACGCGCACGGAGTCCTCGGCCGCAAGCACGATATTGATGCCCTCAATATCGGCCGGGCCCTGGTGGTCCTTGCGGGCAGGGGGCGCCCAGTCATAATCCTCGCGCTTCTTGAGCACCAGCTTGGTGCCCAGCTCTTCTTCCTCAATGACGAAGGGGCCCGAACCGGAAATCGCGGTGGCGTTGCCCGGCGCGAAGCCGGTGTCATCCAAATCCAGGGTGGCATTAGAAAGCAGGCCCTGGTTCATCACGGAGGTGGACTGCGGGAAGCCTGGGGAAGGCTCGCTGAAGTAGAACTTCACCGTGTAGTCATCGATGACCTCGGACTTTTCATAGTTGGGCAGCTGCTCCGATGGGGTGAGCATGCGATCTTCGTCGCCTAGGGCATAAAGGTCATAGTTCTTCTTCACGTTCGCGGCATCCAGGCGGGAGCCATCAGAGTAGGTCACGCCCTTGCGAATCTTGAAGGTGAATTCGGTGTTGTCCTTGTTTGCCTTGGGCATCTCCTCCGCAATCCACGGGTGCAGCTCGAGGGTATCCGGGTCCTGCCAGAGCAGGCGGTCCGTGATGTTATTGAGCACACCCCCATTGGGGTAATAACCGCCGGAGGGCGGATAGAGGTTGTTGAACATATTGGGCTCGACATAGGTGACCACGCCATCTTCCGCGGCGTGGGAAGTAGAGGCGCACGAGGTAAGCGAGAGAGCTAGCGCGCCACTGGCCAGGACCGCAGCCACGGGCCGCAGGAGCCGAGAAAATTGCTTCATAAAAGCTCGAGTTCCTTTAAGTCTTAAGTAGTACTCGCCCATTAGACCACACACCTTCCCTCAAATACAAGACCGGACGGTCTACTTCATTACCTGGCAAAACAAGAGTTCATAAATCCACTGATAGACCTTCTGGTCTATTTTATTCTTACTGCCAGGTCCAATGATCCTGAAAGGGCCTGAATGTGGCACGATAGGAGGTATGTCTACTCCAGCAATCGCGATCGTCGGCATGGGCCCGCGCGGCATTTCCATCTTGGAACGCCTCTCCGCCCGCATGGACGATTCCAGCGCCCCCATTACCGTCCACCTCATCGATGACGCCCAACATGGCGCCGGCCGCATCTGGGAAACGGACCAAACCAAAACCCTGTGTATGAACACCCGCGCCGGCGCGGTCACCCTCTTTACCGAGCCCGGCTCCACCGTGGATGCCCCTGTGCTCGAGGGCCCCATTCAGTACGAGTGGATCCAGCTGCTGCGCGGCGATGGCGAGAATATCTCCGCCGCCAAGCGCGAGCTTTTTGAGCAGCACCCACCGGCCGCACATATTGCCCAGGACTACCGCAAGGAACTCGCGGCTACCCGCCCCGAATCCAACCCTTCGCGCGCACTGTATGGCGAGTACCTGCGCTGGGTCTATGACGTGGTCATTGCACGTCTGCCCAAGAGTATTTCCACCGTGAATCACTTCAGCCGGTTGGAGACCATCAAAGAGGGCGGTCACCAAGACGTCCTCCACCTAGCCGATGGCTCCGAGGTGCGCGCCGATGCCACGGTACTGGCCTATGGCTGGATGACTCCGGAATACAACGAGCAAGAAAAGCAGTTGGCCGCTTCCGGTTTGAACTGGATCGCCCCTAATAACCCGGTAGAGCAAGACTACGCCGCCATTCCGGGCGGCGAGGACGTGCTGGTACGCGGTCTGGGCATGGGCTTTTATGACATTATGGCGCTGACCACAATCGAGCGCGGCGGCAAATTCGTGGAGGATCCTTCCGCGCGCTCCGGCCTGCGCTATGAGCCTTGCGGGCAGGAGCCTAACTTCATTATTTCCTCCGGCCGCGGCTACCCCTACCACCCCAAGTCCGAGTACGGTGAGCTGCCGCCTACCATGCCGCGCCGCCGCCTGAAGGAGGTCATTGCGAAGCTCAGTGGCGCCCAGGACATCGACTTTGACGCCCAGGTTTGGCCCGCCATCGCGCGCGATAGCTACGAGGCTTATATCACCACCTTGGAGCGCGTGCGCCCGGATTCCCTCCTGCGCCCGCGCGCAGAGATTCTCGAGGCCATCGATGCCACCGCCCCCGATGAGCTGGGCGCGGCCATTGCACCCATGGTCACCGAGCCATGGGACATGAACGATCTCATGTACCAGATTGCCGGGTTTACCGGGGACATCGCTGAGCTCACCGAGCACATTGCCCAGTCCATGGAAGGCGATATTCGGGAAGCCGCCGCCGGCTATGACTCCCCCATCAAGGCCGCGCTGTGGTCGCTGTCGCAATCGCGCAAGCCGGCCTCCATCCTTGGCGCAGAGGGTCGCTACACCCGCGAGTCCCGCACCGGCCGCTACGGCCAGGTCATGTCCTTTGGCCAGATGATCGGCTCCGGCCCACCACTCTTCCGCGTGCGCCAGTTGCTCGCGCTCGTCGATGCCGGCCTAGCCCACTTCTTAGGCGATCACCCCACCGTGTCCATCGCGGCCGATCACTTCACCCTGACCTCCGGCCCTCGCTCCGCTTCTGCGCCCACGCTTGTCGACGCCTTTATGCACCGCCCCGATATCCGCACCGCCGGCGATGCCATGACGCGCTGCTTGGTGGATTCCGGCCGCGTGCGCCCCTTCCCCGATCACGGCCAACCCACCGGCTCCCCAGAGACCGATGGGGCTACCCGCCGCACCGTTCACCCGGACGGTGAGTTGGATGCACGCCTGCACATCGTGGGCATCCCCACCTATTCCCAGTGGCCGGATACCACCATTTCCCCCATGCCGGGCACGGACCCGCTCATGCTGCAGGAAACCGACAAGGCTGCCGGTTCCCTCCTTGCCGTGGTGCGCTCCTAGCCACCGCACCTGCGCTATGGGCCCAGTGCCGCGGCCTATAGCGCGTCGAGGGCCTGCTCCAAGTCCGCAAGCAGGTCATCGATGTCTTCGATACCGATGGAGATGCGCACCAGATCCTCCGGCGGCACCAGCTCGGACCCTTCCGCGGATACGTGCGTCATATTCTTTGGATGCTCGATGAGCGATTCCACTCCGCCCAGCGATTCTGCCAGGCAGATAAGCCGCGTATTGAGGCAGATCTGCTTGGCATGCTCCGCGCTGTGGAAGCGCACTGACATCATGCCGCCGAAGCCACGCATCTGCTGTGCCGCCAGTTCATGCCCCGGGTGCTCCTTGAGCCCCGGGTAGAGCACCTGTTTGACCTCAGGTCGTCCCTGCAAAAATTCCGCTACCTTCTGGGCATTCGCGCAGTGGCGATCCATGCGCACCGACAGCGTCTTGATACCGCGGGCGGTAAGGTAGGCGTCGAAAGGCGAGCTCACCGCGCCCACATTGCCCTGGAAGTAGAGCAGACGCTCGTCCACGTGGGCGTCATTAGTCACTACCGCGCCACCCAGTACATCTGAATGCCCACCTAAGTACTTAGTGGTCGAGTGCAGCACGTGGTCGGCGCCGAGTTCCAGTGGGTTCTGCAGGTAAGGCGTGGCAAAAGTATTGTCCACCAGCACCTGCGCGTTGCCCTTAATCTTGGCCACCGCAGCAATATCGGTGATATTGAGCGCCGGATTGGTGGGCGTTTCCAGCCAGATAAGCTTGGTATTTTCTTGAACCGCGGCCGCAACAGCAGCGGTATCGCTGGTGTTCACGATGGACATCTCCACGCCCCACTCGGTGAAATCATTGAGCAGGCGGTAGGAACCACCGTAGGCGTCATTGCCCAAAATGACGTGATCTCCTGGGCGCACCAGGATGCGGATCAAGGTATCGGCAGCGGCCATGCCGGAAGAAAACACGCGTGCATACTCCGCGCCTTCCAGTGCCGCTAGGGTGCGCTCCAGCGAGCGCACGGTGGGATTGGCCACGCGGCCATATTCGAATCCACCGCGCAGCTGCGCCAAGCCGTCTTGCGCAAACGTGGTCGAGGCATAGATGGGCACGTTGATAGAGCCCATGTGCGGGTCCGGGTGATAGCCACCATGGATGGAACGGGACGTAAAGCCTTGAGCGAGGTTCTGCGTGCTGCGTTCAGTCATAGCACCACAGTCTAGACCAAGCTGTTCATTTCCAATGGAGAGATGGGTATTTATTTTCACAAACCTTAGCCTGGGGCCCGTCGAACTTTCAGGAGCAACCCCTACAATGGGCGTGGTTCCCATTGTCCTCGACTAAGAAAGAATGATGAATACGCAATTCTTAGCCTCAGCCGCTTCCACCACGGACTCGGCCGTCGAGTCCGTGTCCAGTTTTTGGAATGACGAGAAGGTGCAAAGCTGGCTTATCGAGCGCCCGATTCGCATCGCCATCATCCTTATCCTGGCCATTATCACCCACTGGCTCCTCCGCCGAGTTATCAACAAAGTGGCCGAAAATAGCATTAAATCCTCCGGACTAGATAAGCAGCGCCTGCGCGGGAAATTCAAGGGCCGCGCCAATCGCCCCGAACTCAGCCAACAAGAAGAGGCCATGCGCCAAACCCGCGAGACCCGGCGGGCCTCTCGCATCAAGACACTTGCCGGCGTAGCCCGTTCTGCCGCCGCCATCTTCGTCTGGGTGTGGGCGATTATCGCCATCCTGGATGAGTTAGAGGTCAACGTAGCACCGCTTATCGCCTCCGCCGGTGTCATTGGCGTTGCCCTCGGCTTTGGCGCACAGGCGCTGGTGAAGGACTTCCTTTCCGGCATCTTCATGCTCATTGAGGACCAGTACGGCATTGGTGACGTGGTTGATTTGGGCAATGGCGTCTTTGGCGACGTCGAGTCCATCTCCCTGCGCATCACCACGGTCCGCGATATCGATGGCGCCCTGTGGTACGTGCGCAATGGTGAAATTCTCCAGGTGGCCAACCACTCTGATGAGTACTCCGTTGCCCGCATCCAGATTCCGGTAGGTCTTTCTAATGACCCAGAGGTTGCTGGCGTAGTCATTGAGGACGCAGTGAAAGAAGCCGCACAGGACGATAAGGTGCGCAAGCTCATCCTCAGCACGCCACGCGTGGACGGCATGTCTGGCTTTGAGCCGGATTATGTATCCTTCCGCGTCTCGACCAAGACCTTGCCAGGCAAGCAGTGGGACGTTCAGCGTTTCCTGCAGTCCCGCGTGCTCAATGTCATGCACACTAAAGGTATTACTACCCCCTACCCTCACGGCATCGGCATTTCCGATCCCCGCAAGGAAGAAGAAGAGTAAATGGATTCTGTTTATGAGGCCATTGGCGGCATGGAAACCTTTGAGCGCCTCGTCCACGGCTTTTATTCCCAAGTCAAAGAGGACGATGTCATCGGCCCAATGTACCCCGATAATGACTGGGAAGGCGCCGAGCAGCGCCTTACCTGGTTTTTGGCACAGTATTGGGGTGGCCCGCAGCTCTTCTCTGAAAACCGCGGCCACCCGCGCCTGCGCATGCGCCACACCCCTTACCCCATCGATATAACCGCGCATGACCGGTGGTTAGAGCTTATGGGTAACTCCCTCGCCAAGATCGACGAGGAAACCATCCCGCCGGCCTACCGCGAGATGATCTGGGATCATATGCAGCGCGTGGCCGCCATGATGATCAACAAGGCACCATAACCGCACCGTCTTCCCCCGCGCACGAGACAAGCCCGGCCCCGCTATTTAGCGAGGAGCCGGGCTTGTGGTTTATCTAGCCCACACTATGGGGACTCGATGCTTAGTCTTCCCAGTCAAAGGCCTTACGCACAGGCTCGGAGACCAGACGGCCACCACGAGTCATTACGCCACCTTCTAGGCCCGGGAAGCGCTTGATGGCGGCATCCAGGTTGTCATTGGCCACCGCGCGAATGTAGGGCAGAGTTGCGGAAGACAGGGCACGGGTGGAGGTATTGGCCACCGCACCCGGCATATTCGCCACGCAGTAGAACAGAGTGTCATGCACCTTGAAGGTTGGTTCATCGTGAGAGGTCTTCTTGGAGTTTTCGAAGCAACCACCCTGGTCGATGGCGACGTCCACGAGGACGGCACCCTTCTTCATTTTCTTTACGGTCTCCTCACGCACCAGCTTCGGTGCGGCAGCGCCTGGAATAAGCACGGCGCCAATGACAAGGTCGGCTTCTTGCAGTTCCTTATCGATGGTGGCCGGATCCGAAATCAAGGTGCGCACGCCGCCGGCGTACTGATCATCGAAGCGCTGCAAAACGTGCGGATCAAGGTCGAGCACGGTGACCTCGGCACGCAGACCATGGGCCATGGCAACGGCGGACGCGCCAACCTGGCCGCCGCCGATCACGACGACGCGTGCTGGCTGGGTACCCGGAACTCCAGAAACCAACAGGCCGCGGCCACCCTGCGTGGAGAGCAGGTGGTGGGTGCCCTCGATTGCAGCGAGGCGACCTGCCACTTGGGACATCGGAGTAAGAAGTGGCAACGTACCGTGGCGGTCAGTAACCGTCTCATAGGCGATGGCAGTGGCATTGGCCTCAACAAGCGCCTCAGTCAAGGGACGATCCGCGGCAAGGTGCAGGTAGGTAAAGACGGTAAGGTCCGGACGCAGGTACTGGTACTCAGACTCGAGCGGCTCCTTGACCTTCAGCAGCAGTTCCGCCTGCGCCCAAGTATCCTCCGCGGTAGCAACGATGCTGGCACCGGCGGCCTCGTACTCAGAATCCGGGAAGGATGCGCCCTCACCAGCACCGGTCTCGATGAGGACCTCGTGGCCGTCGTGAACAAGGGTCTGCGCGCCGCTCGGGGTAAGAGCCACGCGGTTCTCGTTATTCATGATTTCTTTAGGCACAGCAATACGCATTACATGTTCTCCTTGTGGGTGCAGGAAATTACATCGACCATGTAAGCGTAACGCAGGACACTTTTGCGCGCGGCGCTCTGCCGGTGAATTCACACTGCGGGGGTAACATTACGCCAACGTCCCGGTTAAACACGCTGTTCACAAGGTTTCTAGCGGTACGGCCCCAGGATCCCCCTACCCCTAAGACAGACTACTTTTCGGGCAACGTCGCCCATTATGGGGCGCTGGTACGCCGACATTGTTGAACACCAGGGGTGTCCGCCCTGGTGGCGAAAGCTAGAACAAGGACAAGCGGGTGGAGCGGTAAATACTGCCAAAGGGGGCATCGAGTCGCACCCACCGGCCCAACTGAGCTACCCGCAGGTGGCGCGGCACATCCATCGGGGCGGAAAATCCAGGAATAAGGCCCAGGTTGGTGCAGGCAAAGATCATGCGCATGGGAATTTCGACCGTGGCGCCATCGCCTTCCACTGTGACAACGGTCTGATTCAACAAGCTGGACGGCGGGCCCATGGGGCCGGAAAATTGCCGGGTCAATTGCTGACCTTTATCGGAAAGTTCACGAACAACGGTGACCGGCAAGGTATCGACCACACTGTAGCCAGTCGCCGGCGGCAAGGCTCCCGGCCAGGATGGATCGCGGGCTGGACCCAAATCTAACGTGCCGCTAGATTCACGCTCTTTGAGCTGCTCGGCGAGCGTGGCAGCAGAAACCACTGCTCCATCGCGGGAAACGACACCCTGCACACGGCGGGAGGCAACCACCTCGAAGGGGGTGGTGACAAAGACATCAACGACGTCGTCAGTCAGCTGGCGCAGCCGTACCGAGGCACCCGCGTCCAAGCCGACTGCGCGCGTGACAAGGGCCCGAAGGCCAGGTCCACCGCTTCCAATTTCTAGAGTTTCGGTGACCATGCCTTCGGGCCCTGCCTTTCTCATCTTCGCTCTGCGCCGCGGTTAATTAGCCGCGGTATTTTGCAGAATATCCTTTTCCTGTTCCGTCAGCGGACGAGGAGTCTGCTGCTGACGATCGATGACTACCTGCACGCACTCCACAGTTGCCGCGACTTCCCCTTGGTCATCCTTGACCTGCTGGGTAGTGGTAAACGAGGTGGTGCCAATCTGCGAAATGGTAGTTTCTACCTCCACCGTAGTGGTGTCCTTAAACTCCATCGGGCGAAGGAAGTCCACATCGAGGTGGCGCACGAACGCGATGAAGTCAAGGCCCTTGGAATAGATATGCTCCTTCGCAAAGGCCAAGCGCGCCTCTTGGGCGAGCTCGATGTAGTTTGCGTTCATCATGTGGCCGTACATATCAAAGTCCGACCAGCGGGTTTGAATACGATACGTGTGCACACTTGGGGTTGCCATCATTCTCCTCAATAAAGGCTTCAGCTACTTAGCGGGTCAGCTTGCGGTGGGTCACGCGAGAAGGACGAGCTGCCTCTTCACCGAGGCGATCGACCTTATTCTTCTCATAGTCACCGAAGTTACCCTCAAACCAGAACCACTGGCCTTCTTCCACATTGCCCTCCCAGGCCAAGATGTGGGTACAGGTGCGATCCAAGAACCAGCGGTCGTGGGAAATGACCACGGCACAGCCCGGGAACTTCTCCAGCGCGTTTTCCAGCGAGCCGAGGGTTTCCACGTCCAAGTCGTTGGTCGGCTCGTCAAGGAGGATCAGGTTGCCGCCCTCTTTCAAGGTCAGTGCCAAGTTCAGACGGTTGCGCTCACCACCGGAAAGCACCTTGGATGGCTTCTGCTGATCCGGGCCCTTGAAGCCGAAAGCGGACAGGTAAGCACGCGAAGGCATCTCGTTCTGGCCCACGTGAATGTAATCTAGGCCGCCGGAGACGACCTCCCACACGGTTGCCTCAGGATCAATATTTTCACGGTTCTGGTCCACGTAGGACAGCTTGACGGTATCTCCCACCTCGACAGAACCGGCATCCGGCTGCTCCAGGCCAACGATGGTCTTAAACAGGGTGGTCTTACCCACGCCATTCGGGCCGATAACGCCCACGATGCCGTTGCGCGGCAGGGTGAAGGAGAGGTCCTTAATCAAGGTGCGACCATCAAAGCCCTTCTGCAAGTCCTTGACCTCCACGACCTTATTGCCCAGGCGCGGCGGGGTAGGAATCTGGATCTCTTCGAAGTCGAGCTTCTTGTACTTCTCGGCCTCAGCAGCCATCTCTTCGTAACGCTCCAGACGAGCCTTATTCTTGGCTTGGCGAGCCTTCGCACCGGAGCGTACCCACTCCAGCTCGTCCTTCAAGCGCTTGCGCAGCTTCGCATCCTTCTTGCCGGCGACCTCCAGGCGCTCCTGCTTCTTATCCAGGTAGGTGGAGTAGTTACCCTCATACGGGTAGAGCTTGCCGCGGTCAACCTCACAAATCCAGCCCGCGACATGGTCGAGGAAGTAGCGGTCGTGGGTCACGGCCAAGACAGCACCCGGGTAATCGGCCAAGTGCTTCTCCAGCCACTGCACGGACTCGGCGTCTAGGTGGTTCGTAGGCTCGTCGAGCAGCAGCAGGTCCGGCTCGGTGAGCAGGAGCTTAGCTAGCGCTACACGACGGCGCTCGCCACCAGAAAGGTTGGTCACTGGGGCGTCGGAAGGCGGGCAGCGCAAAGCTTCCATGGCCTGCTCGATCTTGGAATCAACCTCCCAAGCATCGGCGGCGTCCAACTCTTCTTGCAGCTTGCCCATCTCTTCCATGAGCTCATCGCTGTAGTTGGTGGCCATTTCCTCGGCGATCTGCTCGAAGCGCTGCTTCTTTTCAAAGATATCGCCCAAGCCCTCTTCGACGTTGCCGCGCACGGTCTTCTCGTCATTGAGTGGCGGCTCCTGCTGTAGGATGCCCACGGTGGCACCCGGATCCAGGAAAGCCTCGCCGTTGGAAGGCTGGTCCAGGCCGGCCATAATCTTCAGAATGGAGGACTTACCGGCACCGTT
Organism: Corynebacterium marquesiae; assembly: GCF_030229635.1. Lineage (NCBI taxonomy): Bacteria > Bacillati > Actinomycetota > Actinomycetes > Mycobacteriales > Corynebacteriaceae > Corynebacterium > Corynebacterium marquesiae. Next base: position 4,900 of record NZ_JASPII010000004.1, on the reverse strand, counting down.
AGGGCCGACCACACCAATCTTGGCACCTGGGTAGAACGCCATTGTTACATCGTCAAGGATGACCTTATCGCCAATTGCCTTGCGCACGTTTTTCATCGTGTAGATGAATTCGCCCACTTTTACCCCTTTGCAAAAATTTGGGAGACGTATTTATCTACACAAACACTACATCAGAACCACCGCCCAAGTGCCTCGGGTCAGGTATACCCGAGGCGATCAAGCCGGGGAGAAAACGCTTAAGCGTTCACCGGGGCGGATTCTGCCTCGGCAGCTTCCTCTTCCACTTCGGCGTCGAAGGTATCTTCTTTCCCACCGCGTGCAGCTGCGGCTCGTTCGGCTAGGAAGCGGTCCGCTGCGGTATCGGCAGCGGTATCTCCCTGCCCCGCCTGCTGCGACGGCAGGCTGTGGTCCACGTCCGGTTCGATGGCGTTGTCCCCTAGTTCTGGGACCGCAATATTTTCCTGGTTGTACTGCGGAGCAAGCCGCTTCGTACCGATAACGTGGCGGTTTAGATCCAGGCCCACATACTGCGCCTTAATGAAAGTGCGGAAGTGATCGGTGCCCTGGTCATCGCGCCATTGTTCTGTCACTAAGGAGCCCACGATGACCAGCGGCATGCCTTTAGCCAGGGATTTGCGCACGTTGATGGCGAATTGATTCCACATTTCGACGTCGATGTAGAGGTGGTCTACGTCGCGCCACTGCGGGGCTTTGGAGTTGTGTCCTTCCGGATCATTGGCGCCGGCATCGACCTGACGGTCCGGAATTCGGCGCGAGGAGGCAACGCGCAGTTTGGCCTTATAGGCCCCAGTTGACGTCTTGGTCAGGATGGGATCGCGAGTAAGGCGACCGGTCAAGGTAATTGGGTATTGGGACATGGTGCTAGAAAATCCTTTGCTGGATAGTTGGATAGGCGAGTTCGGTTTTCCTCGCTCGCTTCCACATCCTGATACCAGCGCGCAAGCCGCACCATGCCGACCACCTTTAGCCTGTGAATAACTTGTTGTACCCGTCAACAGAACTAGGGATTTGGGGTGATTTTAAACAGGTTATCCACAGGCTAGCGCCCGCGGAAGCTCGATTCATCACCGTGGCCCATATCCTGCAGCATCGCGTTATAGCGTTCCAGTTCGGCATCATCGTCCGCATCCGCCTGCATATCGTGGCGGCGAGCCGTAGCGCGATCATCACTGAGCCAGTCCAGGAAGAGCTTGCCAAAGACGATAACCAGCGGGAACTGACCAAAGCCCCACGCGATGCCGCCGCCCACGCGTTGGTCTTGGAGCAGATCCTGATCCCAGGGCAGATCCAAATACTGGTAGAAGTCTGCCCCCAACACGCTTTGCAGCTGCATGAGATACACACCGGCAAAGAGGTGGAATGGCATGGAAAGGAACAACACGGCCAATCGGAACGGAGTGGAGTGGCGCTTGGGCAGCGGATCCGGCCCGATGATTTCCCAGAAATAGAAGCAGCCGGAGATGATGAACATAAAGTTCATAATGAGGTGGCCGGCGTGCTCGGAGATAGCGAATTGATATAGGCCCGGGAACAAATACAGCACGTAGAGGAAAAATAGGTACTGCACGAGGTTGACAAATGGATTAGTGATAAACCCGACGATCTTGGACTGGGTGGCCGCCAGCGCATAGTCGTGCAGGCTAGGCTGTCCCTCCGGCCCCGCTTCAAAAGCCTCCATAAGTAAGGTCAGCGGCGCTCCCAGGACGAGCAGGAGCGGTACCGCCATGGACAAAATCATGTGCACCAACATGTGCATGGAATACATCGCGGGCATGTAAAGACCTAGGCCGGTAGACATTACAAGAGTCAGGCCAAGCGCACCGCACATAAACCATGCGGTGCGCCCCTTGCTCCAGGTCAGGCCACGCTTATGCACGCGGTAGACGCAGTAGCCATAGGCCGCGGCCAAGAGCAGGCCAATGGTGCCGAACATGATGTCAAAGCGGAACATGGTCCACACGTTGAGCACCGTAGGCTTTTCAAACAGCTCATAGCCCATCAAAATCTGCATCGAGTTGAGGTTAGGATCGCGCGGCGCCGGCGGCACAGTGCGGCCCAGCGTAATGGCCACGCCAATGGTGGCGGCCATGACCGCTACTTCCACGATGGCAATGCGAAGGAAAAGGCGCGGATTCTTGCCCAGCTGCGGGATGGTGAGTTCACGGTGTGCGAGGCCGAAAATGCCCAGCAAAATCGTCAGCACGAACTTGGTAATCAGAATGATTCCGTACGCGGAATCCACCAGATCGGAGATATTCATGCGGATAAGCGTGTTAATCAAGCCCGAAACAGCGAGCACCACAATAGCCATAAAGGCGATACCGGAGTAGCGCTTCACTGCAAAGGCGAGATTGGGGCCGAGACGCCGACCGTGGGCGATAAGCGCCATAAGCCCGCCTACCCAGAGCATGACAAAGACCAAGTGCCACAGCAGCGAATTGGTGCCGTAATCATGGTCGCCGCCCGCCGCGGAGTGGCCTTCCATGCCAATTGGTACGACCTGCATTATGGACAAGAAAAGCAGGACTGGCTGCATGGACCAGCCGCGGCCCACGAGACCGAGAATGCCCACTACTAGGGCGATGACCACGGAGATTGCCCACACAATGGTGGTGGAAATTTCCGTCAGCGCCATTTTCATGATGGAAGGCTCGAATACCTGGGAAAAGGGCGCGCCGGTGAGGTCGGACATAATGAGCGGAATTTCCACGAGCCCCACGGCCGCCATACCAAAGGAAGCCCACGTACCGGTGCGCGCGGCTATGTGGCCGTCGACGGACAAGGGGGCATCGATAAGCGCAGCGTTGTTTCCACGCGGAGCGATGAGGAAGGACGAGGCCAAGAAAGAGCCCACGGATAAAGCCATGAGAACCCACGCCATGCCACGAAAAAGTGGCAGGCCAAAGGTGGTTATGCGGCCGGGATCCGGAATGCCCAAGGCAGCTAGGGAATCGGCTAAAAGGAACAGGGAAATAAAACCGGCAACTAGGCCGGCAATAAGCATCGCTGCGATATAAATTCCCCAGGAAGGGCGGGGCTTCCTACCCGCCGCGTTCACGCTGTTAACCTGCTCATTTGCCATAGTGCGTATTGTATAGCGCGACCTAGTTTCGCACATAACACACGTTTTGTCTTTACATGTGTCATCATGGAGCTTATGGACACCCGTCAACTTCTTTATTTCCGCGCCGTTGTAGACAATGGCTCATTCACGCACGCTGCTGAATCCCTCGATATGACCCAGCCATCCCTGAGCCTTTCCATCCGGAAGCTAGAAAAGGAACTGAACGCGCAGCTGCTCTCGCGCGGGCGCTCTGGCGTCTCCACCACTGAGGCTGGCGATTATGTCTACGAAACGGCCGTTAAGGTTGATGCACTACTGAGCGAAACCCAGCGCCATATCAGCGAAATCACCGGCGATAAAGCCAGCACCGTGTCGCTAGCCTCCGGCGCTATTTTGAACTGGGAATTTACCCCTGCCGCCCTCGCTGAGCTCAAGCGGATTTACCCCACCGCCAATGTCTCGCTGGATGACGCCGAGCCAGCCACCGCTATCAAACACCTACTGGATGGCCAGGTGGACCTAGCACTCTTGCCGACGTCCGATCCGAAGGCCTTCATTCGCCGCTACTCCCCCGAACTCACCGTCCACCAAGTGGCCACGTTCGACTACTCCGTCGCCCTTCCCCAGCGCCTCGCCGAGTTGGAATCCCCCGTCTCCCTCGCCGAGCTGAAAAAGGAAACTTGGCTTGTCCCACCGCGCAGCCGCGAAGTTCCTGAACTGGCCGAGTTCTATCACGACCTATGGAATAGCCGCCCGGGTCTCAAGCCGGAACAGACCCAGGAGGTCGCCAGCCTCAATAGCGCGATTCCCATGGTCTCCAGTGGCCTCGGCGTCAGCATCGTGCCCAATTGCGCACCTACTGTGCAGCCACACGGCATTATCACCCGCCCCATTGCTGATGATCTGCCGCGCTACTACGCTATCGTGGCCTACCGCACGGATCGCGAGCTGACCGCAGCTGCCCAAGACTTGGTGGACATCCTGCGCACGCCGCAGCACACCCTGGCTTAGGTTTCCCCGCCCTCGTGGGCTACTATGAGTGCGTTGTAAGCCCCCATAGCTCAGTGGATTAGAGCAGTGGGTTTCTACCCCATGTGTCGCGGGTTCGAATCCTGCTGGGGGCACCGTTGTCATGAGTCGCGACATGTTTGACAGATGAGTCGCGGCATCGTTGACAAACCGGCATCTCAGTTGCTTTTTGTTCTGGGGTGCCGGTTTCTTTTATTTTGTGCCTTGGGGTGGGTCTCCTTGTTTCCAGTAGGGCCTTTGATAGTCACGGGCTGTGTCGATGTAGTGCTCGGTGACTACTTCGCCGGTTTCGGCGAGTGACGTGATGACGTGATTGTCGGCGATGACCATGAGGACTTTTTGTCGTTTAAAGGCTCTGCCGATGCCTAGGTGGAAAAGCTTGCCAGCGTAGCGCACGGTGACTTTGCCGTTGTCCCAGACAATGTCGTTTCTGGTGCGCCATTCTTGCTTTGGATTGTCACTTGGGCTGGCTTTGGGCCCTGTCGTGTAGCTGTGGTGTGGGCTACGTCTGCCAAGTGCTCGGTGGGGTCGGTGAATGTTGTAGTAGTCGCGAAATTCATCTAGTTGTTCTTGCAGTTCACCTATAGTTTTCGCGGGTGGTCTGGCAGTGATCCATTTTTTGAGTGTTTGGTGGAATCTCTCAATTTTTCCTTGCGTTTGCGGATGGCCTGGGCGGCCGTTTTTCTGCTGGATTTTGTAGGTGTAGAGGACTTTTTCAAAAGCGTTTCGCCCACCTTTACGCCCGGCTAAGCGGGCGGTAAACACTAGCCCATTATCCGTAAGCGT
>NZ_JASPII010000049.1:0-374 GCF_030229635.1 Corynebacterium marquesiae | reverse complement strand
GTTCTTCTCTGCTGGAGTGCCCCATCCATGACTGCCACACTCGCCCCGCCCGAAACAGATACCACCCTCGACTACCCAGACACCCTCCTCATCGGCGACCAGTCCGACGCCTACCACCTAGACGACGGTGATGTGCCAGAGGCCTTTTATACCACCAACGCACCCGGAAACCACATTGGTAAAGCCGGCACCTATACGCGTAAAACCTCCTGGTTTCTTTTCCGCGCCATCCTCCCGCAACTAGACGAGGATGTTGACCTAAGCCTGACCAGTCTTGCCAAAGACCTCGGCATCTCCTACTCGAAGCTCCTCGGATACATCCGCGCCCACTTCCGCATCCGCCAACTACCCCTAGTCACCGAAGTACAAGGCCA
>NZ_JASPII010000048.1:0-377 GCF_030229635.1 Corynebacterium marquesiae | reverse complement strand
TTGCATGTGTTAAGCACGCCGCCAGCGTTCGTCCTGAGCCAGGATCAAACTCTCCACAAAAAAATTTCAGAACAAAATCCGAAACAGGCCGTGAAAAGCCCGAAACCCAACAAAAGAACAAACCACCACAAACCACACAACAATGCAGCCTGTGCTGGCGTCCAAAAAATTACTACAAAGAAAAATACAGTCTCCTCAACCCGACGGGGCCAAAAATGAGGAAACCAAAAAGTTGAACACAATCACATGCCAACCAATCCATCTCAATGCAGCCGAAACACCAAACAGCATTCAAAAAAGGTACGTGTTCCACATACCCAACCGGCACACACCAACCAACAAACCACCTAGGCCTGCTGGCAGACAAACCAATCAAC
>NZ_JASPII010000047.1:0-386 GCF_030229635.1 Corynebacterium marquesiae | reverse complement strand
GACCGTGCTCTCTGGCACTTGTCTGGGGTTGGAGTGCGGGCGCCGGGAGCGTGGTTCGAGTGCTTGGTAGCCGCCTTTGCGATAGCGGTGGATAAGTTCGCGGATCCAGCGGGTGCTGACGCTAAAGAGTGCGGCGGCATCTTTATGGCTCATGCCGGTTGCGAGGATGGTTTCGACGATGACTTTGTTGGAAGTGTGTTTCTTGCCCATGCTCTATTTTGAGCGGAAGTATGTCTCGCTACATCCTGGGTTGGTGCGTGTGGCCTCATTTTCCCTGTTGGGGTGGTTGTGCGGGAACAGTGGAACGATGTTGTGGCACATCAGGGCCTTGTGGGGCGGAATGATGTCGTGAGACAGAGCGGAACGATGTCATGGAACCAGACACC
>NZ_JASPII010000046.1:0-509 GCF_030229635.1 Corynebacterium marquesiae | reverse complement strand
AAGAGACACGCTGGTAATCCGCTTCCAGTTTGTCTATGACCACCGAACCGAGTACTCGGTTAAGCGGATGTGCCACGTGTTAAAGCTCAATCGCTCCTCGTTTTATAAGTGGGTGCAAACCCGCGAAAAACGCAGGTTAAAGATGTGTTCTGATGCTCTTATTGGTGCACGAATCAAGACCATCTTCGATGATGAGCACGGGCTTTATGGTGCTAAACGCATCGCTGCAAGCCTTAAAGCCGATACGGACTTTCCTCCGATCAATCACAAGAAGGTCGCACGCATTATGAAATCCATGGGGCTAAAAGGCTTTACCAAGCGCCGTCGATGTGTCACTACCAGGCGTAAGCCTGGTCACCGAGTCATGCCAGATTTAGTAGGCCGCAGATTCACCGCTGACAGGCCAAACCACGTCTATGTTGGCGACATTACGTACCTGCCGTGTAAGGGTGGCAAAAACATGTACCTGGCCACGGTCATCGACGTCTACTCTCGCAAACTTGTCGGTC
>NZ_JASPII010000045.1:0-543 GCF_030229635.1 Corynebacterium marquesiae | reverse complement strand
GAACAACAACCCCAACCACGACTGCGCATCAACTACAACCCAGATAACACCACCACATTCACACTTACCTGCGATAGCGCCACCGCCACCATCATCGCCCGCCACATCGACGCCTACACCAACCAGGCCGCAACCACCGCCGCACAAGGCCTCATCGACCTGATCCTCGAAGACACCCACACCAGCGTCGCCATCAACACGTTCACCACTACCCCCGACACCAACCTCGTCTTTCACCCCGGTGCCGGATGGATAAACCTCAACCACGCCCCCACAGACAACACCTTCATCCGCCGACTTAAAGCCGACGAGGTAGACTCCTACACCCCCAACACCGACATCCGCGCCTACACCCAAGGCAGAGACGCCACCTGCCGCTGGCCCGGCTGCACCGTCCCCGCCACCAGGTGCCAACTCGACCACCGCATCGAATACCACCTTGGCGGGCCCACCAGTCCGGATAATTTAGTAAACCTCTGCCAACACCACCACAACATCAAAACCGACCGCAGAATCCACTACATCCTCGACCCCATCACCGGC
>NZ_JASPII010000044.1:0-610 GCF_030229635.1 Corynebacterium marquesiae | reverse complement strand
TGAACTGCTCCCCATTAGTTGGACTGAGAAATCAGTTGCCAACAACTAGTGGGGAGCATTTTCTTTGAGAGCACGTAGTTCGCTGAGTGAAGTTCAGCGTGAGCAGTTAGTGGAGCTTTTCGAGCAGGGAATGGGTTGCCGAGCCGCTGCTCGTGTTGTCGGTGTCTCGAGAGACGCAACGCGTAGACTTTATCGCCGTTTCCAACTGCGTGGCAGACTATGTCTCGTGGAGAAACCAAACAAGCAGCACTACTCCTTCGAGGCGAAGAAGGAAGTTGTAGAACGTCATCTTGCGGGTGAGTCGATGATGGATCTTGCCCGAGAGTTCAATCTTTCATCCGACCACCTCGTCAAGGACTGGGTGGCTAAGTGGCGCAGAGGCGGCGACGAGGCTCTGCGCCCGAAGCCGAAGGGCAGGCCCAAAGGATCGGCTGCGCCGAAACGCCTCACGGAAGAGGAAAAGCTTCGCCGCCAGGTTGAGCGGCTGGAAGCGGAAAACGCCTACTTAAAAAAATTGCGAGACTTGAGGAACCAGGGACACGCCTGAAAGCCCAGGCAATCGTCATCCTCAAGTCACACCACCGCTTGGACTACCTCCTGGATGCGGCCG
>NZ_JASPII010000043.1:0-617 GCF_030229635.1 Corynebacterium marquesiae | reverse complement strand
TGAACTCGACGGAATACTTTCTAGGCATAGTTCAATCCTTCCTTAGCTGAGGTAGGAACTAAACCCAGGACGCTTCACATTTCCTCAGTATGCGAATACGCCTAAGCATACGCGCATGTTCCGTCGACCGCGACGCTCTTCGCAACCTTCTTAAGACCATCGAATTCAGAGTTTTCCCAGCGATTTAGTCTCTAAGACCGATAGAGAATGTATAGTGTCATAATTTGCCAAAAGTCCAGGCGAATTAGGTACTATCCACTTACTCCCCATCCGGCGAAATGCGATCGATTGAGTGGTAACGGGCTTGACCCATTACGTCGCCGCGAGCTTTGTCACCCCACGTAGCGTCATAAGACCCACACTACATCCCCTGCTCTACTTGATCCACCACGGTAGAAATTTGCGCTTGGTTCATGCTGTTGAGGCTAGCAAAACGCAAAAAAGGGAAGGAGACGGTTGCTTACCGTTTCCTTCCCTTTGTGTTTCATTATGGAGTTTTGTTTTGTTGTTTGGTGTCGGCGGTGACTTACTCTCCCACAACCTCCCGGTTGCAGTACCATCAGCGTGTGCAGGCTTAGCTTCCGGGTTCGGAATGGGACCGGGCGTTTCCCTGCAGC
>NZ_JASPII010000042.1:0-630 GCF_030229635.1 Corynebacterium marquesiae | reverse complement strand
ATTCTAGTGGTCGTGGAAACACTTCTTATGTTTCGGTTGAGTTTATCAGTGCGGCCATTTTCTCGGCTGGTGTTTGAAAGCCCAGGGTTTTGCGGGGGCGGCGGTTGAGTTGCATGGCGACGAATTCTAGGTCCGCTGCACTATGGACGCTTAGGTCTGTTCCTTTAGGGAAGTACTGCCTTAGTAGTCCATTGGTGTTTTCATTGGTGCCTCGCTGCCACGGCGAACCAGGATCGCAGAAGAACACGGGACAATTTGTAGCTACAGAAAAGGCCTTATGGCAGGCCATTTCACTTCCCTGATCCCAGGTAAGTGATCCTTTGAGATGATCTGGCAAGGTAGCAATCGCTTTAGTAAGTGCTTCATTTACTTCGGTAGCACTATGCCCATTAGGTAAATGCAGCAAGATGACATAGCGCGTGGTTCGCTCTACTAGCGTGCCAATTGCAGACTTATTACTCGCGCCTAAAATGAGGTCGCCTTCCCAATGACCTGGTACTGCTCGGTCATCTACTTCTGCTGGCCGGTCGGAAATCATCACCATAGGGTCAACAAACCGCCTGCGGGCACTGCGCGTGCCACGAGGTCGACGTTGGGCGTGACCGCGACGCAGTGCAGCAGCGACTTCCT
>NZ_JASPII010000041.1:0-662 GCF_030229635.1 Corynebacterium marquesiae | reverse complement strand
CGAAGGCTTCTCCGTGGTACATCTCGGTTTTCAGGTGGCCGAAGAAGTTCTCCATGACCGCGTTGTCGTAGCAGTTGCCTTTGCGTGACATCGATTGGACTCCCTGGTGCTGGCTAATCAGGGTGCGCCATGATGAGTGCTTGTATTGGAATCCTTGATCGGTGTGGATCATCCAGCCCGGCTCTGGAGCACACGCTTTGATCGCCTGCGCCAACGAAGCCGAGGTAAACGCCGTAGACGGCGATGTGGCCACTGTGTGGGCGACGATTGAGCGGTCGAACAGGTCCATCACCGGTGAGAGATACACCTTGCGGCCAGCGACTTTGAACTCGGTGACGTCGCTGACGAAGACAGTGTTGAGCCTATCGGGGGTGAAGTTGCGCTCGAGTGTGTTCTCAGCGATGTAGCTGATTGTGCCAGTGTAGGAGATGTAGGGCCTGCGCTGGCGGATCTTGGCTTTCAAGCCCATGGCGCGCATGAGCTTGTAGACAAGTTTGTGGTTGACCACCCAGCCCTGGCTACGCAGGTCGAGCAGTACCCGCCGGTAGCCGTAGCGGTGTTTGTTGCGCTGAAAACTGTCCCGGATCGCTTGTTTGAGCTCGGCATGTTTATCCGGTGCGGTGAGTCGTTTTTGGTGGTAGAAGAATGTCGAGCGTGCCATG
>NZ_JASPII010000040.1:0-692 GCF_030229635.1 Corynebacterium marquesiae | reverse complement strand
ACCTTTGCCTTGCCGGTCAAGATCAAAGATGAGCTCGCGTTCTTCTATCGATAAGTAGCGCGAAGAGATACGCCTATCGATACGCTGTTGCGGAATAACCTGGACTGGAACTGCTTGACGACCATCAACGTACTCAATTACCTGCATAAGCCTGTTATACAGCGCCACATCCGGGCCAGCCGGGACAAAAGGCACACGCCCGGTGGAAAGCTTAATGACACCTTTGTCTATATCAGCAGCATTACGCGGATGAATGCCACAGGCTAAAGCGGCATCTTTGCGCCCTAAAGCATTCGCACGCAGTTGCAGATAACTACACCGGCCAGTTGTGGCCGCAGCTTTTCGGCCATGCGGATTGCGCTTCCACAAACCAAGCTCAATACCGATGCGGTACACCGGAGAAGAGCCTATAGAAAGCTGGCGCGCAATATCCATCGGTGCCACACCTTCCAGCCACAGGCGAGCTATTTCCTCACTGTCATCCGAGCTAGTAGTCCTGCGGCGCTTGCGCGGCAAGTCCAACTCGCCAGCAAGCCGATAAGCCACCGACCGCGCTAAACCAACCACCCCAGCAGCCGCCCGTATTGAACTACCAGCCCGAACCAACGACGCAAACCGCGCCACAACAGCAGAATCCGGAACCCATTTCGACTCCACACAATCACCTAACCCATGTCAGGTGTTTCCACGAC